>NZ_DASYDG010000014.1:0-78571 GCF_036499745.1 Pinirhizobacter sp. | reverse complement strand
AACGGCATCAAGGTGCTTTCCTACGATCGACTGATCCTGGGCGCCGATGTCGATGCCTACATCTCGTTCGACAACGAGAAGGTGGGTGAAATGCAGGCGCAGGGCGTGCTGGACAAGGCACCGAAGGGCAACTACTTCCTGCTCGGTGGCGCACCCACCGACAATAACGCCCACATGTACCGCGACGGCCAGATGAAAGCGCTCAAGAGCGCCATCGACCGGGGTGACGTGAAGATCGTCGGCCAGCAATGGACACCCGAATGGGATCCCTCGCGTGCCCTGCGCATCGTCGAAGACACCCTCACCGCCAACAAGAACGACATCCAGGGCATCGTCGCCTCAAACGACGCCATCGCCGGCGGCGCCATCCAGGCCCTGAATGCGCAGAAGCTCGCAGGCAAGGTGGCCGTGTCGGGTCAGGATGCCGACCTCGCCGCCGTCAAGCGCGTGATCGAGGGCACGCAGTCGATGACGGTGTACAAGCCGATCCGCCAGATCGCATCCCAGGCCGCGGCGATGTCGGTGGACATGGCGAAGGGGACGCCGGTGAACTTCACCAGCAAGCTCAACAACGGCAAGAAAGATGTCGACACGGTGCTGTTGAAGCCCATCGGGCTGACGAAGCAGAACGTCGATACCGTGGTGCAGGACGGCTTCTATACCCATGCCCAGCTCTACGGCAAGTAAGCCCACGCCCCTGCAGCCGATGTTCCGCATGCAGGGCATCACAAAGTCGTTCGGCGGCGTCCGTGCGCTGGACGGCGTGGACCTGGCTGTAGACCCGGGTGAATGCCTGGGCCTGTGCGGCGAGAACGGCGCGGGCAAGTCCACCCTGATGAAAGTACTTTCGGGTGTGTACCCGCATGGCACCTGGGACGGCGAGATCGTCTTCGACGGCAAGCCGCTGCGTGCACATGGCGTGCGCGACAGCGAGGCCGCGGGCATCGTCATCATCCACCAGGAATTGATGATGGTGCCGGCGATGTCGGTGGCCGAAAACATCTTCCTGGGCAACGAGCCGCGCCGCTTTGGCGGCCTGGTGGATGTCCAGGCGATGCACCGCCACGCCGGCGAGCTATTGGCGGAACTCGGGCTTTCAGACGTCAACGTTGCCCTGCCGGTGGCGCACTTCGGCGGTGGGCACCAGCAGTTGTTCGAGATCGCCCGCGCGCTTGCCAAGCGGGCGCGGTTGATCATCTTCGACGAACCCACCTCGTCGCTGAGCGGCCACGAGGTGGAGGTACTGCTTGATATCATCGAGGGCCTGAAGCGCCGTGGCGTGGCATGCGTCTACATCTCGCACAAGCTTGAAGAAGTGGCGCGGGTCTGCGACACGGTCAGTGTGTTGCGCGATGGCCGGCATGTGACCACCGCGCCGATGGCCTCGATGACCACCGACGACATCATCGAGAAGATGGTCGGACGCAAGATGCAGAGCCTTTTCCCGCGTACGCCGCATGCGATCGGGGAAGTCGTGTTCGAGGCACGGGACGTCACCGCCTTCGACCCGGTCGATGCCGGGCGCAAGCGTGTGGACGGTGTGTCCTTCCAGGTTCGGCGTGGCGAGATCCTGGGCATAGCCGGCCTGGTCGGCGCTGGCCGGACGGAACTGCTCGCGTCGATCTTCGGCACGTGGAAGGGACGCCACCGCGGCCACATGCGGCTGGACGGCAAGATGCTTCGCATCCGCTCGCCGCGCGACGCCATCCGCGCCGGCCTTTGCCTGCTGCCTGAAGACCGCAAGCGCCACGGTATCGTGCCGCTGATGGCGGTGGCCGACAACATCACCCTGGCCACCCTCGGCGCGTTCGCCCATGCCGGCCGCATCGACGCCGACGCGGAACTCACCGCCGCCCAGGCATCCATCGACCGCATGCGGATCAAGACGGCCAGCCCGACGCTGCCGATCGCCAGCCTGTCCGGCGGCAACCAGCAAAAGGCCGTGCTGGCGCGGTTATTGATGGCCAGGCCACGAGTGCTGTTCCTTGATGAACCCACGCGCGGCGTGGATGTCGGGGCCCGCGTGGACATCTACGAACTCATCAACGAACTCGCCGTGCAGGGCGTGGCCATCGTGATGGTGTCGTCGGAACTCAACGAAGTGCTTGGCGTGAGCGACCGCGTGCTGGTGATGGGTGAAGGGCGTTTGCGCGGCGACTTCGCCATCGACGGCCTCACCTCCGAACGCGTACTGGCCGCGGCCCTTGGGCCGGCCAACGCCGACCACTGAATGGAATTTTAGATGTCTTTCCAGCTTTTCCAGCGCCTGTTCTCCCGCTACAAGCTGCTCGCCCTGGCCCTGTCCGTGGTGGCAATCTGGCTGTTCTTCCAGCACTTCACCGACGGCGCCTTCATTTCGGCCAGGAACCTCTCCAACCTGCTGCGCCAGATGTCGATCACCGGCATGCTGGCCTGCGGCATGGTGCTGGTGATCATCGCCGGCGAGATCGACCTTTCGGTGGGCTCACTGCTGGGCCTGCTCGGCGGCGCGGTGGCGGTGCTGACGGTGAACATGGGATGGCACACATGGCCGGCGATTCTCGCAGTGATGGCCGCGGGTGTGGCGCTCGGCCTGTTCAATGGCGCCCTGGTCACCACCTTGCGCATTCCATCGTTCATCGTGGGCCTGGGCGGCATGCTGGCATTCCGCGGCATCCTGCAGGGCATTACCCATAGCACCACCATCGCCGACGTCCCCGAGGATCTGGTGTTCCTGGGCCAGGGCTATGTGCCGCCGGGGTTATCAACCGCCGTGGGCGTGGCCATCGTCCTGCTATTGATCGTGCTGGCGGTATTGCGCCGGCGGCGTCGCGCGCGGCTGGCCTTGCCCCTTCCGTCGATGGTCGCTGAATCACTTAAGCTGCTGTTGATCGCCGGTGTCATCGCCGGCTTCCTTTACACGCTCAACGGCTATGGCGGCGTGCCGCTGCCGGTAATGATCCTGCTCGCCCTGCTGGCGGTATTCACCTTCCTGGGAACGCAGACGGTACTCGGCCGGCATATCTATGCCGTGGGCGGCAACGCGGAGGCCACCCGGCTGGCTGGCGTGAACGTGACCGCGGTGAAACTTGCGGTATTCGGCCTGATGGGCCTGATGTGCGCCTTCGCCGGCATCATCAATACCGCCCGCCTGGCCGCCGGTTCCCCCTCGGCGGGTGTGAACGGCGAGCTGGATGCCATTGCCGCCTGTTTCATCGGCGGCGCCTCGATGCGCGGCGGTTCGGGAACGGTGCACGGCGCGCTGCTGGGTGCGCTGGTGATGGCAAGCCTGGACAACGGCATGTCGATGATGGACGTGGAAAGCTACTGGCAGTACATCGTCAAGGGCGCGATCCTGGTCATCGCCGTGGGCATCGACGTGTGGAGCGGTTCGTCCCGCGACTGACGCTATCGCGCGCCCCTGGCTTACCATCGGGCTTTGCCCATCGCCGGAGCGCCTCATGCCCGAACCAAAACAGGTCAGCACCACGGGCACCATCGGCACGATTTTCCGCGTCAGTTCGGGCAATTTCCTCGAGCAATTCGATTTCTTCCTGTTCGGGTTTTATGCCTCTGCTATCGCACGCACGTTCTTCCCGACGAACAGCGCCTTCGCCTCGTTGATGCTCACCTTCGCCGTATTCGGCGCCGGCTTCCTGATGCGGCCGCTCGGCGCCGTGGTGCTGGGTGCGTATATAGACCGCGTCGGCCGACGCAAAGGACTGATCCTTACCCTTTCCATCGTCGCCAGCGGCACCGTGCTGATTGCCTTCGTACCGGCCTACGCGACACTGGGCTTGCTTGCTCCATTGCTGGTATTGCTGGGGCGGCTGTTGCAGGGTTTTTCCGCAGGCGCGGAATTGGGCGGCGTGTCGGTATACCTGTCCGAAATGGCCATCGACGGACGGCGCGGCTTCTTCACCAGCTGGCAGTCGGCAAGCCAGCAGGTTTCCATCGTGGTCGCCGCCGCCCTCGGCTTCGGTCTGAATCACTGGATGGAAAAGGCCATGGTAGACGCCTGGGGCTGGCGCATCCCCTTCCTGGTCGGCTGCCTGGTGGTGCCCTTTATCTTCTTCCTGCGGCGCAACCTGGTCGAGACCGAAGCGTACAAGGCGCGCAAGGAGCGACCCGATACGCAGGCCATGCTGCGGACGCTGACAACGAACTGGGCGATCGTTATCGCTGGTGCGCTGATGGTGGCCCTGACCACCACGACGTTTTACCTGATCACGGTGTATGCCCCCACCTTTGGTGAACACGAACTCCATCTGTCAGCGGCCGACAGTCTTCTGGTGACATTGTGCGTGGGAGTATCCAATTTCATCTGGCTCCCTTGTGGGGGCATGCTGTCAGACCGCCTCGGCCGCAAGCGGGTACTGCTGACCGCCGCGGCGGCGGCCCTGGCCACCGGCTACCCCGTTTTGCACTGGCTGGTGCAATCACCCAGCTTCACCGACATGTTGCTGGGCCTGGAATGGTTCTCGCTGATCTTCGGCTTCTACAACGGGGCGATGATCCCGGCCCTTACCGAGGTCATGCCCGAAGCGGTGCGCGTGGCGGGTTTTTCGCTGGCCTATAGCCTGGCCACGGCGATCTTCGGCGGATTCACCCCGGCCATGTCCACCTGGCTGATCCACGCTACTGCCGACAAGGCCGCCCCGGGCATCTGGCTGGCCTTCGCGGCCGCCTGTTCCATCGGTGCCACCCTGTTCCTGTACCGCAGGCGCGCACAAGGGTCGTTCGGCCTATAATTTGTAGTCTTGTACTCAAGCCACGGCCAAACGCCCCGATGCTCAGAAGCGACCAAGTCCTTGTAACTATTGGCACGGCCTCCACGATGTCGGCTGTCGGCTCCACCGAGACCTATCAGGCGCGGGTGGTGAAATCCCCCGATTTCATCGCCATGGCCGCCTTCGACGCAGGCCTGGTGTCCTTCGACAACCCAGTCAGGGGCGTGGCCGGCGGCCTCACCTGGACCTCCGGCGACCACGCGGGCCAGGCAGCCACGCTCCAGGACATCGAGTCTGCTCACGGCGCCACCTTGCGCGCCAATATGGGCATCCGGCACATCCCCGGTGTTCGTGAACTGGCGCCGCGCGCCGTCACTGACATCGCCGCCGCCCTGCCCCACGATTTCGAATCGGTCGGCCTGCGCAGGCTGTCAGGTATCCGCTACGAAGACATCCGCGGTTCGGGGCTGCGCGACATGCACGGCCTGTTCCAGGACGATCCACTACTGGCACCCTCGCTACAGTCACAGTTGTTCACCTACGGCGCGCTCGGCGCCCTGGCCGGCCTGCCGGCGCCGCTGTCGTCGATGGTGGAGAACCCGTTCGGCTTCCGCGTGGCATCGGCGACCGCCTTCGGCGGCATGGATTCGCTCGGCCAATGGTTGCGCCCCGATGCACCGCTGCCCGAAGGCGGCTTCCCCAAGGACACCTTTGCCGTGCGACTGGCGCAGTCGCTGGGTTCGCACGGCCCGGCCCTGGTGTCCACCATGCTGGCACCGGCCTACAGCATCAGCCGCACGCTGAAGCATCCGGAGCTTCGTGAATCCCTGCACTCGAAGGACGTCGGCTACATGCGCGTGCCACAGTCGCCGATGACGGCTGTCGGCGCCTGCGCGTCGAGCCTGATCGCCCTGTGCGATGTGGCCCCGCAGCTCCTGTTCGATTACCCCGGTTTCCAGAAGCCGAAAATGGCCCTGCTGACGGCGGCCGATGCCGCGCTGCAGCCAAGCTTCGGCATCCTGGAAGCCTTCGGCGGCGGTGCGTTGATGACCGGCGAGAAACTCGCCGCGAAGAATGCCAAGCACGCCGACGGTAACGACCGCTCCGTGCACGACAGCCTGGCCCCGTTCGATATCGACGCTGACGGCACGGTGGTCGGCCATGGTGGCTCGGGCCTGCTGGTGACCACGCTCGACTTCGCCCTGCGCAACCAGCTGGACATCACCTCGATCGTGGTCGGCTGGGGCCAGAGTGGCGAGGCCGGCGGCAAAGCGCATTTCGCCGGTGTCGGTTTCGGTGGCGAGAACGCGCTGGTGCAGGCGCTGGACATGGCCTACCTCGGCCACGGCTACGGCGTGGACCAGTTCGGCTACCTCGCCGCGCACGCCACGGGCACCCGGACCAACTCCAAGACCGACCTCGCCACCGCGCACGCAGGCCTGGTGGGCGCCGCGCAACGACAGAAGTACAGCGGCGAATTACCGAAGGTGTTCGTCGGCACGCCCAAGGCCGTCGGCGATGGCCATACCATGGGCGAAACCGGACTGAAAGCGCTGTCGCAGGCCGTGCAGTATGTGCTGGGCCGTGCAGCCCCCGGCGTCCCCACCTTGCGCCGGCTCGATCCGGATCTTGAGTCCATCGCCACGCATTTCGTCCTGGGCGCCGAGGCATCCCCCGGCAACGCTGACGGCGGTGCCCTGTGTGTCACCCAGGGCTTCGGTGGTTACAACGGCGCCGTCGCGTTGCGCTCAGCCCACGCCGACGCCTTCAGGCGCTACCACTGCGACGCAGCCATCCTTTCCGCCTACCTGGAACGCTGGCCGCAGATCCGCCGGGAACGCGAAGACCGCGAACGCGCCGCACGGCTGGGGCCGAAACTGGCGCTGGCGATGGCTGAGCGCCACCGCTGGGCCGGTGCGGAATAAGGCGGCGCTTTTCTACCACTCCGCCTTCAACACCTTGAACGGCTTTTCCAGCCTTACGCCGTCGGCGGTGTAGTCCGTCACCGACTCACCGTCGACAACCACCCTCGCCGGCTTCGTCCGTCCCGGCCAGAACACGCGCAGGTGGCAGCCTTTGGTCATGCCATCACCGAGCGTGACCGTGAGCGTGGAACCCTGCTGGCGCGCTGACATCGTCAGCGAGCCGTACTCGGTGGCCAGCTTGTCCACCGACAGGCCTTCGCCCGCCACCCACGATGGGTCGACGCCGGGCAACAGGTACAGGCCGTCGTCGGCTTCACGCATCAGCATGCCGAAGATGGCGCGCGCATATTCCGAGCCGATCCAGGTGTGCGGCATGTCGCCCAGGTACCCGGGATGCCGCAGGCGCGAGTGCACGACCTCGGCGAATACATTCCAGCCCAGCGGGCGGCGGTCGTTGACGAAGTCTTCGAGCAATTCGTTGGCCACGTCCGGGCGGTCCAGGCGCACGTAGGTGAGCACGTTGCGTATCTCATACGGCGTGTAGGCGTAGAGAGAGCCCGGTGCCCGGCGTGCGCGCACGTCGGCAAGATAGCGATCGAAGGTGTTCTTCAGCGCCTCCGGCGGCATGATGTCCTGCTGGCCGGCGGGGTCCAGTCCGATGGATACGCTGGTGGGATCATTGCCGCCAAGGTCCGCGTCCGAAGGCATCGAGTCCGAACCCTTCCAGGCCATGGTGTTCCGGATCGACGCCGCGACCGATTCGCGCAGGGCCTGGTACTGCTTGCGTGCGTAGTCAGCCAGCGGCTTGTCGCCCCAGCGCTCGGCCAGCCAGATACCGTCATGCCAGCCCTTCAGCGCCCAATAGTCGTCCCAATAGCTATGCGTAGGGCTGGAATAGCCTTCGTGGCTGATCGATGGCGCGATGATGCCGTGGAAGCGCGCAGGCGACGGCAGGTTGGCCAGATAACCCGGCACCATGGTGCGCTCGCGCAATACCTGCAGGAATCTAAGCGCCGCCTCCACCTTGGGCTTGAGCTCGCGTACTGAACCGGCGCCACCATCCAGGCGGGCCACATCCGCTACCAGGGTAATGAATTCACCCTGGCTGTCGTATTCGATGTCCGAACCGAAGCCGCGGTTGACGCTGCCGTCCTGGTTCAGGATCGGCGAAACCAGGCCGTTCTCGTGCACCGCATGACCGGCATACCAGGTGAGGTAATCCCGGGCCACGCGGGCCTGGCCCATGCGCAGCAGGATCGACGACGTCGCCGCCCCGTCGCGGATGAACGAGCGGTCGTAGTTGCGCGGCCCCGCCTGCATGGCATGACCGGTCTGGTTGATCAACATATAGGCCGCCTGCGAGCGCAAGACGTCCACCAGACTCTCATCGGGCAGACGTATTCCTACCTTGCCCAGTCGCTTGCGCCAGTCGGCAGCCACCGCATCGGCACGCTCGTCGAAGCCGTCAGCCGGCGACACAACGCGATGGCCCAGCAGTGGGAATGCAACAACCACATCGCGATGTTCGCCCGGTGCCAGATGCACTGTGTAGGTAAGCGCGCCCGAGGCCAGGCCACTGTCGTCATGCACGTCCTTGCCATCAGGCAGCTTGCCGGCAGCCACTGCAGCGGTGATTTCACCCTCGCCGTGCGCGCCGAAGGCCGAAACCCCCACATGCGTCGGCACGGTCGATGCCTGCATCAGCAGTTTGCCGTTGACGTTTACCTTGCCATTGTCGATGGCAAGGTCATGGATGGCCGATACGCCGCCGTTCTGCCAGGGCGGGTTCATCTGCATCGGCCGCACGATCAGCGACAGGCTGCCGTCGATGGGCGTATTCCCGGTATTGAGAAGACGGTGGCGTACTTCGGTCACCGGCTGGCCGTCGACGTCGCGCGCGAATGCCTCGCTGGTCAAGGTCAACCCGGGTTGCACCGTCCACTGAACGACCGGCATCGGCATCCAGCGGTCGCGCAGCGTTTGCTTAAGCTCAGCCTGCGCGGCGGACACGGCATGGCCGGAGGCGTCACGCCACACCGGTTGCACCAGCGGCATGCCGCGCGCGGCCTCGATGTTGCCGTATTCATCGAAGATGGATTTCTGCAGGCCGGCGGGAATACCCACCACCGTCCAGTACACCTGCTGCTGATGCAGCGAGGACGGGAACAGTGGCGCATTCGCACGCGAGGCAACGATCTCGTAGCGCTTCATCGGCGTCATCACACGCGCCGGGCCCAGCAGCGACAAGCGACTGATCGCAGGTGCCTTGCCACCGGTGCCCTGCACGACCAGGCGAAGCGCGCTGGGGCTGAAGGCCTCGTTGGCGGCAAGGTACGACGTATCCCCAAGCGGGCCCGGGTCGTCCGACACCGATGTCCAGTGCCCTGACGCATCCTGTTGTTCCAGGCGCGCATCGCCACGTGGACCTGACCACGTTACTTCAACACCGGCCGTGGGGAACGTCCGCGGAAACTGCATCACCACCGATCGCGATAACTTCTCCGAAGCGCCGTCAGCCCTGCCTTCGATCACCCGAGCCGGTGAAGGGGTCCAGATACGTGCCGGTTCCTTGCCCGCCAGGCCATGGATCCGCGGCGATTCTTCGGCCGGCAATGGCTCGAACTCGAACACCGAGACGCCCCAGTCAGCTGTTCGCGGCGCGCTGGCAAGACGCAGGTAACGCGCCTGAACCTCGGGGAAGAAGATGTAGTCGGTGCCGCCTTTCGAATCCGTGGTGGCGTAAGCCTGTTTCCATGTCTTGCCATCGAGCGAGGCCTGGATGCTGTACGACTGGGCGAAGCCACTGTCCCAGTGAATCCTTACCCCACCGACGGCGGCGGCTTTGCCCAAGTCCACCTGCAACCAGTTATCGGCACTGAAGGAACCGCCCCAGCGGGTGGTCTCGTCGCCGTCGATGGCGTTGACTGGCGCCAGCGCCGGGACCGCATCGGAGGAGGCCGTGGCGTGCCATTGGGCGCGCGGCGGCAACGCCGCATGGGCGATACCGGCCAGGAACAGGGCACAAAGCCCGGTCACAACGGAAACATGCTTTCGCATCGGTCGGGGAACCTTCAAGGCAGCCTTCCTGGCTTTTGGGGGACCCTTCGAATCCTAGTATGAAAACGTTTACATGACAGCCTGCGTCGCAACAATGCAGGGCCCGCCAAGGCGTTACATCGCCGTCGGCCGCCAGCCGGAGGCCCACCGGGAGGGCTTCGGTCCCATCACGAAAGCCAGCTCCCCGCCAGCCTGGATCTGAGCCCAGGTGATCACCGGTTCGTCCAGCGGTTGACCGTTCAAGGTCGCCGACTGGATATAGATGTTGGCTGCCGACGCGTTGGCGGACTTGATGGAAAACACCTTGCCATTGGGCAGGTTCAAGGTCACCCCGCCATAGATCGGGCTTCCGATCATGTATTGCCCCGACACCGGATTGACCGGATAGAAGCCCATCGCGGTGAACACGTACCACGCCGACATCTGGCCACAGTCCTCGTTGCCGAGCACACCGTTGGGCGTGTTGGAGTAGGCATCGCGGGCGAGCTGGCGCACGCGCTCCTGGGTTTTCCAAGCCTGGCCGAAGTAATCGTAGAGGTAACCGTAGTGATGACTGGGCTCGTTGTCATGGCGGTTGTGGCCGCCATTGAAATGCTCATCGAGCTTGGCGGCCGCCTGCGCCGGACCGCCCATCAGGTTCATCACGCCGGGAATATCGTGCAGGGCTGCGAACAGGTAGACCCATTGATCGCCCTCGGTCCAGCCGCGGTCAGGCGCCGCCCAGGAACCATCCAGGTTTCGCGCCTGCATGAACCCACGCTTCGGATTCCACAGGTTCTTGTACGCCAGCGAGCGCTTACGGAAGAAATCGGCATCATCCTTCCGACCCAGTGCACGCGCTACTTCCGCTACCGCGTAGTCGTCGAAGGATTCCTCCTGCGTGCTGGAGGCGCTTTCGGAAATCTTGTCGTCAGGGATATAGCCGATCTTCGCGCTCCACGTGAGCCCTGCCCGCGCTTCGTACGGCGTGTGAGGCTCGCGGTCGAACCAGCGCCGCGTGGTGTCGCCCTCCGGCGGCACGGTCGCGTCCTTGTGCACCGCGGCCCAGGCGAGGTTCCAGTCAAAACCCTTGAAGCCCTTGTTGATGGCCTCGGCCACCAGTGCATCGGCATGGGTGCCGATCATGATGTTGGTGTAGCTGGGGTTGGGCCACTTGGGCATCCACCCGCCTTCCTGGTAGTCCTGCAGCAATGCCCGGACCATGCCGTCGACGCGCTCGGGCGCGAACAAGGTGATCAGGCTGTTTTCGGCGCGGAACGTGTCCCAGATCGAATAGGCGGTGTAAGACTCACCCTCATGAACCTTGTCGTCGAAGGCGCTGTAATAATGGCCATGCTCGGAGAACAATTTAGGGTAAAGCAAGGCGTGGTAAAGCGCGCTATAGAACACGTGGCGCTCATCGTCGCTGGCGCCGTGTAGTGAGGCGATGCCTAGCTTGGCGTTCCAGGCGGCCTTCAGGGCATCACGCCTGGCTTCGAAATTCCAGTCGGGCATTTCCGCATCGAGGTTGGCGCGGGCCTGTTCGACGCTGATGAACGACGTACCCACCTGCGCTTCCACCACGCCGCTGGCAGACGTATCGAACGAGACGAACGCACCCACATTGTCGCCGGCCACGGTGTCCTTGCCCGGCACCATCAGCACGCCCTGGTACACGGTGCGTGCCGAGAACGGTTGGCGGAAACGCACCACGAAATAGCCCTTGAAGTTCGACAGTGCCAGGGGACCCAGGTGGGCATCCATGCGGTCGGGGTTGTAGCCGCTGATCTCGTGCCTCGCCGGATCGATGCTGACCTCGCCATTGACATGTGGCCGCGTGCCTTCGATCAGCACGCTGGCCTTCGACTTCAAGGGAAAGCTAAAGCGCAGGTGGCTGGCATGGTCGGTGGCCGTCATCTCCGTCTTGATACGGTGATCGGCGCCCTTGCCCATGGTGACGGCGTAGTAATACGGCGTGCTCGTTTCATCGGCATGCGTGAACGGCTGCTGCCGCGCCTCAGGTGCGTAGTTGATGCCGCCAATTTCCGGCATCAGGGTGACGTAGCCGTAATCACCCATCCAGATCGCCGCCTGGTGCGTGCCGATGAAGCCCTGGATCTGGGTGTCTTCATAGGCATAGCTGGTGACGCTGATACGGTTCTGACGGGTTTGCGCCGTCCAGTTGGTCATGCCGAAGGGTGTGGTGACCACCGGCATGCTGCCGCCGTACTCCACGCCGCCGCCACCGGTCCCGATGTAGGTATTGACCCAATCCACCGGCGAGGAAGCCGGTGCCACCGCGGTGGCCCCGAGGCCCGTTGCCCATGCCAGGCATGCTGCTCCGACAACCACGCGCATGAATGACGCCATTGACCACCCCGGTGGAAAACAAAGAACCTTTATAGCTCCCGGCGACCGGTGCGCCTAGCCCAGGGCGAATGGCCTGCTAGCATGCGCCCCATGCCCGCGCCCATCGAAGAACGCACCGCCACGGCCAACGCCCTGCGTCTGGACGACTTCGTCGGCCGTTCCACGCCGCTGGTGTTGCGCGGACTGGGAAGCGACTGGACGGTTGTGCAAAAGGGCCGCGAATCGGCGACGGCCTTTGCCGCGCACCTGGCCCTTCTCGACAGCGGCGGGGTGGTCGATACCTTGCTGATGGATCCGGCCATGGGAGGCGTGGTGGGTTACGACGCGGACATGACCGGCTTCAATTACGCCCATCACCGCGTCACGGTAACCCAGGGGCTCAAGCGCCTGGCCGCCTTTAGCCGCCAGGAAGGTGCAACACCGGGACTGGCGATCCAGAGCGCACCCATCGACAACGTGCTGCCAGGGCTGCTTCCTGATCATGCGCTGCCCTTCATGGACGCAGGCGTTCGGCCAAGGATATGGATCGGTAACCGCGTCACTACACCTGCGCATTTTGACGAATTCCACAACATCGCCGTGGTCGCCTGCGGCCGGCGGCGCTTTACCCTGCTTGCGCCGGACCAGGTACGCAATCTCTATGTGGGACCGCTCGACTTCGCGCCCACGGGCGCTGCGATCAGCATGGCGCCCCTGGACCCGAACGATGCACGGTTCCCGCGGATGGAGCGTGCCCTGGATCACGCCCTGGTAGCCGAGCTCGAACCGGGTGATGCGATCTTCATTCCCCCGGTGTGGTGGCACCACGTGGAATCGCTCGAGCAGCTCAACGCGCTGGTGAACTGGTGGTGGAAGCCGGCGTCGGCCGGTGGCGTGGTGCCTGGTACCGCGCTGGGCGCCCTGATGAACGCCATCCTGGCCTTCCGCTCCCTGCCCGTCGCCGAACGCAAGGCGTGGCACGAACTGCTGGATTGGTACGTGTTCGGCGAGGAAGATCCCACCGCTCATATTCCCCCTCACAGGAAGGGGGTGCTTGGCGAACTCACGCCCGACGTCGCTGCGCGCCTTCGCGATGCAGTCCGGCACTATCTGTAAGGACTCAAGGCATGGGTAGCGCCCGGCACATCCCTCCCGATCACCCGGTCATTGAAGATTCGCCGGCCTTCCAAGGCGCCGCCGGCCATCCGGCCATGGTGCTCACTACCACCATCCTTGCCTCCAGCCTGTCCTTTATCGACGGATCCATCGTCAACGTGGGACTGCCTGCGATCGGCCACGGCCTGTCCGCCGATGGCGCGCAGTTATCCTGGGTGGTCAATGGCTACCTGCTGCCGCTTAGTGCCCTGCTGCTGACCGGCGGCGCGGCAGGCGACCTGTTCGGCCGGCGACGGCTGCTGGTGTGGGGACTGGTGCTGTTCGCCATCGCGTCGCTGATATGCACGTTCGCGCCCACATTTGCGTGGCTGCTGGCAGGCCGAGTGCTACAGGGCACCGGTGCGGCGATGCTGATGCCCAACAGCCTGGCCATCCTTGCCGCCACCTTCGACGGGGCACGCCGCGGCAAGGCCATCGGTATCTGGGCCGCGGCCGGGGCGGTGGGCGCGGCAGGGGCACCATTGCTCGGTGGCTGGCTGATCGACACCGTCGGCTGGCGCTGGATGTTCCTGATGAACCTGCCCATCGCCCTGGCAGCCATCGCGCTGGCGATGCGCTACGTGCCGGCGGGCGGAGGCGAAGCACGGCCCCGGCTGGATGTGCCTGGCGCGGTGCTCGCGTCGGCGGCACTGGCGCTGCTCACCTGGGCACTGACCATCGTTTCCGAAGCGCGCATGCTGCCCGTGCGTGCTGCCATCGCCTTGTTGATCGGCATTTGCCTTGGCATCGGTTTCATCCTGGCCGAGCATCGCCGCGGCGACCGGGCGATGCTTCCGCTGGCCCTGTTCCGTTCACGCGGGTTCGTCGGCCTTACCATCCTCACCTTCCTGCTGTACGGCGCACTGGGCGGCGTACTGGTGCTTATTCCCTATGTGCTGATCGGCCTGTCGCGGTACTCGGCGCTGGTGGCGGGCGCGGCGCTCCTGCCGCTGCCGATCGTGATTTCCGTGGCCTCGCCGCTGATGGGGCGGATGGCCGGCAAACTCGGGGCGCGGTTGCCACTGTCGATCGGGCCAGTGATCGTTGGTGTCGGCTTGCTGCTGGCCATCCGTATCCCCAGCGACGGGAATTACTGGACGGGAACCTTCCCGGCGATGGTCACCATCGCGCTGGGCATGGCGGGGGCGGTGGCGCCGCTCACCACGGCGGTGTTCGCGTCGGTGCAAAACCGACACGCCGGCGTGGCCTCGGGCTTCAATAGCGCCGTGGCGCGCACGGGCGGCCTGGTGGCTACCGCCTTGCTGGGCGGCGTGCTCGCCGCCCGCGGCATCGAGCTTGCCGCAGGCTACGGCATGGCGCTGATGGTGGGCGCAGCCTGCGCGGCAATGGCAGGCGTGGTTGCCTTCATCACCATCGAAGGCAAGCGCGACCTATAATCAGCATCATGAATGCCCAAGCCGACGATGTGCTGTTGCCCCTGTTGCGCGAGCAACTACGGCACGATGGTTTCGCCTTCGCCAAGGCCGATGCCATGGCCAGCCTGCTGGGTCAGCTGCCCGACTTCGAAACCTTCGCGGCCAGCTGGGAGCGCCTGGCGCCCGATACCTACCTCGCCGCACGCGGGCGCCAGCGTCGCCGCCGGCACGCCACCTTCCGCGTGGATGAAACCGGCAACATCACCCAGGCTGCGCACCAGGCCCATTACCAAAGCCTGGCCTACAACACCTTGCAAGGTGACATCGAACGCTGGTTCGAACCGGTGGAACCGGCCATCGCCGGCAGCGCCACCCTGGCGGCCATCCTGCGGCTAAGCCATGAACTTTTCGCCTCGCTCGCCGCGGCCGTACCGCGCTGGCATGTGGAGCTTCACCAGTTCCGCATCGAGGCGGCGGCAGGCGCCGCGGGCGAACCCACCCCGGAAGGCTCCCACCGCGATGGCGTGGACTACGTCCTGGTGTTGATGATCGACCGGCGCAACATCGCACGCGGCACCACCACCATCCATACGCCCGACGGCACGCCGCTGGGTGATTTCACACTGGTAGCGCCACTGGATGCAGCGCTGGTCGACGACCATCGCGTGTTCCACGGTGTAACGCCCGTGGAATCCCTGGACGATACGCAGCCCGCCCACCGCGATGTGCTGGTGGTCACTTTCCGCGCTATGCCGACAGGCTGAACACCGACACCGACTCGCGCAGCGACAGCGCCTGGCTTTCCATCAGTTTCGCCACCGCGGCGGCTTCCTCCACCAGGGCGGCATTTTCCTGGGTTACCTGGTCGATCTGCGCGATGGCCAGGTTCACCTGGTCAACGCCGGCGGACTGCTCGCGGCTGGCCGCGGAAACCTCCCCGACGATATCGGTGAGCTTGCGCACACTGTGCACGATCACGCCCAGCGCGTCGGCCGACTGCTTTACCAGGCCACGTCCCACGTCCACGCGCTCGGCACTCTCGCCGATCAGTGCCTTGATTTCCTTCGATGCCGAGGCGCTTGAATGGGCCAGTCGCCGCACTTCAGAGGCGACCACGGCGAAACCACGCCCGTGCTCGCCTGCACGCGCCGCTTCCACGCCCGCGTTCAGGGCCAGCAGGTTGGTCTGGAAGGCGATGCCGTCGATCAGGTTCACGATGTCTTCGATGCGCTTGCTCGAATCGGCGATGGCCACCATGGCGTCGATCGCCTCGCCTGTGATCCGGCCGCCTTCCTCGGCGCGCTGACGCGCTTCGCGCGAGATCCGGTCCGCCTCGCCCGCAGCTTCGGCGTTCTGTTTTACCGCGGCGGTCATCTCCTCCATGGAAGCGGCCGATTCCTCAAGGCTGGAAGCCTGCGATTGCGTGCGCGAGGAAAGGCTCTCGTTGCTCTCGTTCAACTGCACGGCCGCGTGCGAAACGGCGTGCGCGCTTCCCTGCACCCCGGCCACGATCACCGCCAGATGCGCACGCATGCGCTCCAGGCCACCGAGCAGGCTGGCCGGCGGGTAGCGGGAAACGTCATCCGGACGCAGGTCGCCATTGGCGATGCGCGAGGCCATGGCCACGGCCTCGTGGGGTTCGCCGCCAAGCGTGCGCCCGATGCTCCGCAGCGACAGCCATACCATCAGCACCACGATCGCACCAATCACCGCGGCGCTGGACAGGCTGGAGATCAATTGCTGGCGGAATGCCAGGTCGATGTCCTGGAAGTACGCACCCGTCACCACGTGCAGGTCCCACGGCTTGTACCAGCGTGACACGCCGATCTTGTCGCGGCCTTCGCCGGTCTTGGGCATCAGCTGCGTGTAGCGCACTTCGGCCGTACCGTCGTTCTTGTCGCCCTGGAGCAGTGCACGGTAGTGATGGAAGCCATGCGCATCGGTGTCGTCGGCAATGCTCTTGCCCACCTGGTCGCCACGCAGCGGATGCTCGCGCAGTACCAGATTCGAATCGAAGATATACAAATAGCCGGTACCGCCGTCCCAGCGCATCGCCTGTACTTCGGCAAGTGCAAGCCGGCGTGCCGTGGCTTCGTCGAATTCGCCCTTGGCTGAGCGGGCACGGAACGAATCGATGATTGATATCGCGCTTTCCACCTGGTGCGTCAGGCCATGGGAAAGACTCTTCATCTGCTGGGCGCGGCTGTCCACCGCCGATAACGCGCAGAGCGCGGCCAGGCCCAGCACCACCACCGTCATCACCAACCACACGCGCGTGGCCAGTGCCATGCGCGAAAACCAAGCCGCCATTTTCTGTTCGCCCCGTATTGATCCGAAGGTGTCGCCACTCGCGCCGCCCGTAGCTGCTAACGGCCCGGCGGTCAGGAACTTGATGTTTGTGACAGCCGTAAACAGCGCACTCGTAATATTTCGCGCTTTGCAAATGCTTAAGGCCGGGTAATAATGACAACGATTCGCATTTGTATTCACATTCCTACAAGGTCTTCCCCTCATGTCCCGACGCAATGCGCTTACCGCGGCCCTCCTCGCCGCCCTCGCCATGCCCGCCGCTTCCCTGGCCCAGTCAACCGACCAGGCCGGCGCCATCGACCAGGGCGGCTCGGCCAAGACGCTAGGCGCAGTACATGTCACCGGCAGCATCCTGGGCCAGGACTACGACACCGATACCTCGCACGTGGCCAAGGTGCCCACCGCGGTCCGCGACATTCCCCAGACGGTGGTCGTGGTGAACCGCAATCTGCTCGAAGCCCAGGGCGCCACCAGCTTCCAGGACGCGCTTCGCAACGTGCCGGGCATCACCATCACCGCTGCCGAAGGTGGGACCATCGGCGACAACGTCAACCTGCGTGGCTTCTCCGCCCGCACGGACATCTACCTCGACGGATTTCGCGACCGCGGCCAGTATTACCGCGACACCTTCGATCTGGATGCCATCGAAGTGCTCAAGGGGCCGTCCTCCATGCTGTTCGGCCGAGGCTCCACCGGCGGTGTGATCAATCAGGTGAGCAAATCGCCCCAGCTGCGCAGCTTCGGCCAGCTCAGCACCACCGTCGGCACCGACGATCGCTATCGCATCAGCGGCGACTACAACACGCCATTGTCGGCCACCTCGGCGCTTCGCGTGAATGCCTATGCGCAGGACGTCCATTCCACCCGCGACGTTGTGAGCAACCGTGACGGCGGGCTGGCCCCATCGGTGCGCTTCGGCATCGGTACGCCGACGGAAATCACCCTGTCAGCCCTGCTCGAGCGCAACAACGACAAGCCAGACTACGGCCTGCCGCCGGTCAACCGCGCGCCGGCCAAGGTGAACCGGGATAACTACTACGGCTTCACCGACGACCGTACCATCCAGACCGTGGGTGTGTTCAGCGGCCGCCTGGAGCACACCTTCAACGACGACCTGAAGTTGCGCAGCCAGGTGCAGTACAGCCACTACACCACTGACGCGCGCGAAACCGCACCGAACACGGTGCTGACCAACACCGGCGTGGCGCTGGACAAAACCACGGGCAACCTCACCAGCCTGCCGCTGGACGACCTGATGGTGCAGCTGGCCAGCCACGACCGCGTGATCCACGACCGTTCACTGGATACGCAGAACGACCTCACCGGCAGTTTCGATACCGGTTCGATCCGGCACGACTACATCGCCGGCATCGAGCTTGGCCATGACAATTACGACAACCAGGCTTATAGCCGCACGGGCCTGCCGGCAGTGTCGCTGCTGAACCCGCCGCGCGAGGCGCAGCCGGCCAACGTGAAGCAGGTCCTGGGCAATCACGCCCAGGGCAGCGCCGATACGTTTGCTTACTACGCCAACGACACCATGCACTTCAACGACCAGTGGCAGGCCGTGCTGGGCCTGCGCCGCGATCGATTCTCCGCGCAGCTGGACAACTCCATCTCAGCGCCGTCCAGTGCGAAGCAGACGGTGTACTTCACCTCCGTGCGCAGCGGCCTGATCTTCCAGCCCTCCGCCGAGCAGTCGTATTACGTTTCTTACGGCACCTCGTTCGATCCTTCGCTGGAAACGCTTACCGTCACCAGTGGAACGCAATCGCTGAAACCTGAGAAGAACAAGTCACTCGAAGCCGGTGCCAAGTGGACGCTTGCCGACGATCGCCTGGCGATCAACGCGGCCCTGTTCCAGGTGACCAAGACCAACGCCCGCACCCAGGTGGACACCGGTGTGTATGCCCTGGATGGTGACGTGCGCGTGCGCGGTGGCGAACTGGGCATCACCGGCCGCCTCACCGATCACTGGCAGATTTTCTCAGGCTACACACGCCTGAACTCGGACGTGGTCAAGGCCGCCGACGGCACCCAGGGCAACGTGTTGGGCAATACGCCGAAGAACAGCGCCACCGCCTGGACCACCTACACCGTCGGCCACGACTGGGAATTCGGCGGCGGCGCCACCTACGTGTCCCAGCGCTATGCAGACAACAAGGAATTGGTGAGCGTGGGCGGCTACGTGCGGTGGGACGGCACGATCGCCTATCATCAGCGCAAGTACGACCTGCGCCTGAACTTCCTGAACCTCACCGACAAGAAGTACATCAGTGGCGTGATCCAGTCCGACGGCGGCCGCTCCATCCCCGGTGCCGGCCGCACCGAAATGCTTACGGTGAACTACCGCATCTGACCGAAGGAAACCCACTGCCATGCTCGTGCACATCCCCGGCGTTCTGGAACCAGGGCAACTGCGCTCGTTCATGGAAAGGCTGTTTTCCACCGACGCTCCCTGGGTGGACGGCCGCGCCACGGCCGGCCACCAGGGTGCCCAGGTCAAGCGCAACGAGCAGATCGCCGAAGGCACGCCGCTGGCCATAGAGCTCGGAGGCGTGGTCGAAGCAGCGCTGCGGCGCCATCCGTTGTTCGTAAGCGCAGCCCTGCCCGACCGCCTGTATCCGCCGATGTTCAACCGCTATGAAGGCGGCATGCATTTTGGCAGCCATGTGGACGGCTCGATCCGCTACCTGCCCGGCAGCGACACGAAGATCCGCACCGATCTTTCAGCCACCCTGTTCCTGGCCGATCCCGCCAGTTATGACGGTGGCGAGCTGGTGGTGGAAGACACCTACGGCACGCATGCGGTCAAACTTCCCGCCGGTGACATGATCCTTTACCCCGCCAGCTCCGTGCACCGCGTGGAGCCCATCACCCGGGGCATGCGCACCGCCTGTTTCTTCTGGGTGCAAAGCCTGGTGCGCGACGATGGACAACGCGCGCTGCTGTTCGAACTGGACACGGCCATCCAGCGACTGACCGCGACCGACGCCGACCAGGCAGCGCGCGTGCAGCTTACCGGCTGCTACCACAACCTCCTGCGCATGTGGTCCATTGCCACCTGATCAACGGTAATAGCCGTGGTAATACCCCTGGTGATAAGGATGGTGGTAATAACCGCCACGCGCCGGCACAACGATGCAACCGGTGGCCATGGCGGCGAACGCACACAAACCGGCAATCAGCAGTAGCTTCTTCATGGCGCCTCGCCTTTCGTTGGACACGGGACATAAAACGGGTGGCGCCGGTCGCAAGTTGACGGTGGATACCGCAGGTTTTTGCCTTGGGTTCATGATTTGCACAGCGCGTGTACAGCTTCGATGCGTGACTGGCGTATCACGCACCTGTGACACTTGGCCGGTACACTCCCGGTGGGGTTGGGCCACTAGCTGTGCCAGGCAAAGGAATAACCATGCAGCGCATCAGTCTTGAATGGGCCGTCCGGACGCGCCTTGCGCGCCGGACCGGCGTCTTTGTCGCTTTCGCCGCGCTCACGATGCCGTTCTCGGCGCTGGCACAAACCGGTTTCAACGGTGCTCCCGCTTCGGCCGTCAAAATGGCCAACCCGGTCGCAGGACAAACCGCTGCCATCAAGCAAGGCGCCACGCTCTACGCCACCAACTGCGCGAACTGCCACGGCGCCGTCGGCCAGGGCAATGGCAACATACCTGGCGTTGCCACCGACAAGGTGCGGCAGGCGAAGGAGGGCGAGCTGTTCTGGTTCATCACCCATGGCAGCGTCAACAACGGCATGCCCGCCTGGGACAAGCTCTCCGAAGCTGAGCGCTGGCAACTGGTGAGCCTGCTCAAATCCGGCGACGTGGCCAAGGCCAGCGCCACGGCCGATGTCCCGGCGCCCATCGCCAACGATAACTGGCCGCCGCCGAAGCCGCCTTTCACCGATTTCCGCTACGAGGCGCCCGGCAAGACGCGCAAGATCACCGTGGCCGACCTGCCGCAGCCTTATGCCACGCCTTCGGCGGGCAATGCACCGAAAGTGGTACCGCGCCCGGCCAATGTATGGCCAAAAACGCTGCCCGGCTTCAAGGTGGATATCTACGCGCAGGACTTGAAGCGCCCGCGCCTGATGCGTACTGCGCCCAACGGCGATGTGTTCGTGTCCGAGACCCACGCCGACCAGATCACCGTATTCCACGGCATGACCGCCGACGGCAAGCCGGCCAGCCAGCAGGTGTTCGCCACGGATCTCAACAAGCCCTTCGGCATCGCCTTCTACCCGCCCGGGCCGAACCCGCAATACATCTATGTCGGCAACACCGACGAAGTCGTCCGCTTCAGGTACAGCAACGGCGACCTGAAGGTCCAGGGCAAGCCCGAGCACATCGCATCCCTGCCCCACGGAGATGGCCACAGCACGCGCGACGTAGCATTCTCACCCGACGGCAAGCGCCTGTATGCGTCGGTGGGTTCGGGATCGAACGTGGACGATCCGGATACCACGCCCGCCGAGCACAACCGCGCCGATATCCTGGTGATGAATCCCGACGGTTCGGACATGAAAGTGTACGCCTCGGGTATCCGCAACCCCGTGGGCCTGGCAGTGGATCAGAAATCGGGTGAAGTGTGGACATCGGTGAACGAGCGCGACGGCCTGGGCGACAACCTGGTGCCCGACTACATCACGCATGTGCAGGAAGGCGGTTTCTATGGCTGGCCATGGTGGTACATGGGCAACCACCAGGATCCACGCCACGCCGGCAAGCATCCGGAACTGGGGCCCAAGGCTATCGTGCCCGACGTGCTGCTGAACCCGCACAACGCGTCGTTGCAGCTGACTATCTACGACGGCAAACAATTCCCTGCCCAGTACCGCGGTGACATCTTCGCCGCCGAACACGGTTCATGGAATCGCTCGGCCCGTGCCGGCTACGAAGTGATCCGCGTGCCGCGCCATGGCACCACCCGCGCCAGCGGCGTCTACGAGGATTTCCTCACCGGCTTCGTGCTGCCCACGGGCCAGGCCTGGGGACGCCCGGTCGGCGTCACGGTGGCACCGGACGGCTCGCTGCTGGTAAGCGACGATGGTTCCAATACGATCTGGCGGGTGAGCCACGGCGGCGCGGGGGCCGCAGCGGGCCAGTAGGTTAGCCCGCCTCCTTCTTCGGCAACAAGGCATCGTCGATCTCACGGGCGCGCTGGGCGGCAGGTCGGGACTGCAGGCGGCCGGCGTATTCGACGAATGCGGGCCGCTTGTCGATAGTGCCGAACATCAGGCCCCAGCCGACGTGCGATCCCACGTACACATCGGCGGCGGTGAACTGCGAACCACAGATGTATTCGTTCTGCTTCACCGCGTGTTCCAGGGCGTCCATGGTCGCTTCGAAATTCCCGTAGCCGGCCATGGCCTCGCGATCAGGCGGCACCTGGAAACCCAGCGACTTGTTGGTTACCGCAGCCTCCAGCGGACCGGCGGCGAAGAACATCCAGCGGTAATAGGGTCCGCGGCGAAGATCGCCTGCCGGCGGCGCCAGGTTCGCCTGCGGGAAGGCATCGGCCAGGTACGCACAGATCGCCGCGCACTCGGTTACCACGGTGCCGCGGTGGACGATGGCGGGCACCTTGCCCATGGGGTTGATCGACCGGTACTGCGCTGACTTCATGCCGTCGAACGGCACGATCTCCGTACGATAGGGCTGCCCTGTTTCTTCCATCATCCAGCGCGCGATGCGGCCGCGCGACATCGGATTGGTATAGAAAACCAGTTCGTCGGTCATGGCGGTACCCTCGATGTCATCGGTCCGCGCACGGTGTCACGGGTCCCGGCAGGGGTCAATGGCCTTGGCAGGAGAGCTCAGGGTGCATCCAGGTAAGGACGAAGCACTCCTTCGATCCAGTCCATGAACGCCTTCACCCGGCGCGGCAGGTTGCGGCGATGGGCGTAGACCAATGACACCGGCATGGGCTCGGCAGGAAAATTCTTCAGGATCTCAACCATCGTCCCAGCCTGTATCTGCGCGTTCATGGCGCCTGCGGGGACCTGCACGATGCCAAGTCCAGCGGCACACGCGGCCTGGTATGACTCGATGCTGTTGACGGTGATCACACCGGCCATCGGCATGTTGCGATATTCGCCTTCCGCCGGATATTCGAAGCCTTCGGGCCGCGTACCCAGGTTCGTCACGTAGTGCACCAGCCGGTGATGGGCTAGGTCATCCAGGGTAACTGGTTCGCCGTACTGCTGCAGGTAGGCCGAGCTTGCACAGTTCATCATTCGCATCGCGCCCAGCCTTCGCGCCACCAGGCTCGACTCCGCCACGTGCCCTACACGTACCACGCAGTCGAAGCCCTCGCGAACCACATCCACCCGTCGATCGCTGCTGCTTACCTCGATCTCCAGGCCCGGGTGCCGGGCAAGCCATTCCCCCAGGCGCGGCACCACCATCATCCGGGCCATCGAGCTTGGCATGTCTACGCGAAGGCGCCCGCGCAAGGCCTCGCTGCCATCACGGAACATCGATTGCATCTCGTCGACGTCGGCCAGGAGATCACGAACGCGCTCGTAAAAGGCCTGGCCATCCTGCGTGGGCTGTACGCGGCGGGTCGTACGGTGCAGCAGGCGGGTGCCCAGCAGTGCTTCGAGTTCCTGGATGGCCGTGGATGCACTTGCCTTGGGCATGCCCAGCGAATCCGCCGCCCGGGTGAAGCTGGCCAGCTCCGCGACACGGGCGAACACCTGCATGGCCTGGAGTTGATCCATTGGTCTAAATTCCCGAACAGAGCAATTTATTCTGGCCAGTTTATCACTTCGATCCCGACCAATAGAGTGATCCCCATTCGAACCCGGAGCACCCGCATGACCAACGCAATCGCACTGATCACCGGCGGCAGCCGCGGCCTGGGCCGCAATACCGCCATCGCCCTTGCCCGCCTGGGCACCGATGTCGTGCTCACCTATCACAGCAACAAGGCGCAAGCCGATTCGGCCGTGGCCGAGATCCAGAAGCTCGGCCGCAGGGCCACCGCGTTGCAGCTGAATACTGGCGATGCGTCCAGCTTCGATGCCTTCGTCGTAGAACTCAAAAAGTCATTGAAAACAATCTGGAACACCGACAAGTTCGACCAATTGGTAAACAATGCCGGTACAGGTCTGCATGCCGCTTTCACCGACACTACTGAGGCGCAGTTCGACAGCCTGATGAATGTCCACGTCAAGGGACCCTACTTCCTCACCCAGAAGCTGTTGCCGCTGATGAACGACGGTGGCCGCATCGTGATGCTGTCCAGCGGCCTGGCGCGTTTCTCGATGGCGGGTGTGTCGGCCTATGCATCAATGAAGGGTGCGGTTGAGGTTCTGGCCCGCTGCCTGGCCAAAGAGTTGGGCCCACGCGGCATCGCCGTGAACGCGTTCGCCCCGGGTGCCATCGCCACCGATTTCGGTGGCGGTACCGTTCGCGACAACCCGGAGGTGAACAAGATGGTGGCTGCCAATACCGCCCTGGGCCGCGCGGGCGAACCGGATGACATCGGCCCGGCCATCGCCTCCCTGCTCTCCCCGGCGAACCGCTGGATCAACGGCCAGCGCATCGAGGCATCGGGCGGCATGTTCGTCTAGGGAACGGACGATCGATCGCCCCTGCCACGGGTGCCGGGCATCCGTCACATTTCCGACAACAGCTCCACGACCGCCTTCCGGGAAACCGATCCTTGGGCGCAAGATGCAAGACGCTTCACAACAGGAAAGAAAGCGGCCATGACGCCGAAAATTCCGCCCGTACCCGTGGCCGCAGCTCCACTGCGCGTGCTCCTGCTCGAAGACGATGAGTTGCTGCGTGATCGGGTGCTGGTACCGCAATTACGCGGGTTCGGATTCGACGTGGCAGCGATAGGAACGGCGGCCGGGCTCGAGGTGTATACAGCCACCGCATGGCCGGACATCCTCATCCTCGATGTGGGCCTGCCCGATGGCGACGGATTCGAGGTCGCCCGCCGCCTGCACGCAGACATGGACGATGTCGGCATCGTCATGTTGACCGGACGCAGCGGCAAGGTCGATCACGTGCGCGGCCTGGTCGAAGGCGCGGATGCCTATCTGTCCAAACCCGTGGACGTCGACTTGCTCGTGGCGACGATCTACAGCCTCGCGCGCCGTTTACGCGTAACGCCAACGCCTGGCGCCGGTCATTGGCACCTGGATGCCGATGGCTGGTGCCTGCTATCGCCGGGTAGCGATGTAGTTGCGCTGACCAAGACGGAAGGTCGGCTGCTCGCAAAATTCTTCGAGAGTCCGAATCAGGCGATCTCACGCGCCGATCTGATCGGAACATTGACCGACAACGCCTACGACTTCGATCCGCACCGGCTTGATTCACTGATCCACCGCCTGCGCAAGAAAGTGCAGCGCGTGATTGGCATCCCATTACCGCTCAATGCCGTGCATGGCGAGGGCTACGTCTTCGTGCTGACCTGATCGGGCCCGAGCTGATACGGTGGGAAGATGGATGCGGAAGATCGTGCCCTTTCCCGGTTCGCTTTCCACCTCGATGCTGCCGTTCGCGTTGTGAACCAGGTTGTCGACCACGGTAAGACCCACACCGGTGCCGCTGCCCACCGGTTTGGTGGTGAAGAATGGCTCGAAAATTCGCAACCTCATCTCTTCGGACATACCGATACCGTTGTCGCTCAAGGTTAATTCGATCGCATGGGGACCATCCGCGGCGATCGCGACTTTGAACGTTCCGTCGTGAAGCATCGCGTCGCGTGCGTTGGAAGCGATATTCAGTATCGCGAGCTCGAACTGACTGCGGTCGAACGAAATCCAGAAAGGACGATCCGGCACATGGAAATGCAGCCGTACCGCCGCCGGAAACAGTTGGCGCAGCATCGGCTTGAGATCCAGTGTCGCCTCCACCGCATCGAAGACCTCGACCTGGGTCATGTCGCGACGACTGAAGTTCAGCAGCTTGCGGTTGATTGCATCGGCTCGCCGCCCGGCCATCTCCACACCCAGCAGGGCCTGACCCAGAGCCAGCGCATCGGCACCAAGTTCCGCGCCGGGTTCATCCAGGCGATGACGCTCCCTGGCGAAGCCGAGCACGATGCCAAGCACGTTGTTGAAATCATGGGCGATACCCTGGGCCAACTGGCCGATGGCTTCCATTTTCTGGGCATGCAGCAGTTGTTCCTGCGCGCGTTCGCGCTCGAGCATTTCATGTTGCAACTGCTGCCGATGCATATTCGATTCGGCCAGCGCTTCGCGCAACGCGCCGATGCTTCGGTCCAGGATGATGGTGACCAACGCGTAGCTGAAGACCCGGAACAGCAAGCCGTTATAGGCGGCAAAAAAACTCGCGTGCTGGCCCGGGTCGTGCAGGTAGTCGGTGGTCATGCCCGTCGCGCAGATCACCAGGATGGACACATAGATCGTCCACAACGCCCGACGCCCCAGCATCAGCCCCCCAAGCGCCAGCGATATGAGCAGCAACGTATCGCCTGGAGTCACCTTGTAACCGAATGCCGCATAGGCAAACAGGCCTGATATCAGCTGGGTGGCGAGAAATTGCGTGACAGCCGGCCTGAATTTTCCGATGCGGATCAGATAAAACCCGAACCATGCGGCCATCGTGATCGCCACGTCCGTACCAAGATCCACGGCGATGGACAACTCTTTGGACACGACTGTCTTGTCGAAGAAGCTCGACGTCATGTAATCCCACTCGGACGTCAGCAGGTAAATCTTTATCAGCGGCGTGCGGCAACCTTGATAGGCCAGGAAGAGTTGCAGGAATACGGCGTTTCGGCGATCGACGGGGTCGTTGATCGGCAAACGATTCAACCAGGCTAGCAGGCGTTGCCACATCGTGATTCTCGTTGATAGCGGGCACGGCCCAGGCACATACACGGCCGCATCATGCTACGTCTTCTACCAGCCAAAGACGTGATCAAGCGCAGGATTCCCACGCCAGGCGCACCCAATACGAACAGGCCGGGCATGCGAGCCCGGCCTGTCCATAAGTACCCCACGGGTATCCTTGCTCAGTCGCTAGGGGACTTGCAGGCTTCGCTCTGATTCAAGGACTCGATAATAGCCGCGCCACCTGATGCCGACGTGCCCTGCAGACGAGTCGGCTGCACCTTCATGCCGGCGGAAATCACCACCGGCTTGCCCGTGGCGTCTGTGACACGGAAGGACTGGAAGCCGCTGCCGGTGCCCTGCCACTCGAAAGCACCACCGGCGTTGTCGACCCACAGAATGTCGGCCAGGCCGTCACCGTCGTAGTCGGCGATGCTCGACATGGTGTAACCGGCTTTCACCTTGAGGACCTGCTGATCCACGACGGTAAAGCCATTCATGATCCACCACGACATTTTGTTGCCGGCGGCATCGGTCCAGATCAGATCGGTCTTGCCATCACCGTTGACATCGCCGGCACCGTACAGGACAAAGCCCGGCTTGTGATCGGCGACTTGATGGGACACGAAATTCCCGGCGTGGTTGTTGATCCACACCGTCACGCTGTTGTCGTCCGGACGGGTCCACACAATGTCGGCGTAGCCGTCGCCATCGACATCGGCGATGGTGGGCACCGAGCCTGCTGGAGCGGCTAGCACGGGACCGACGTGGGCGTTTACGTGGCGGATAGGCCCGTTCCTGCCGAAGAGGAGGCCCAGGCTCAGGTCCCACCAGCTGATTTCGCCGGTGCTTTCGTTGTGCCACAGCAGATCGGCCTGACGGTCGCCACATTGGTCTGGGCCGTTGAAGTCGCCCGGGCCCACCAGCGTCCAGCTCGCCGCATACGGATCGCCCAAAACGTAGGGAAGGTACTGGTCCGGACCACCGGAGCCGTCGGACAACCACACATGAAGCTGGTGGTCCGGGCCGGTCCAGGCAAGGCTGGCATAGCTGAAGCCAATCGCGCTCTGCGTCGTTGTAACACCACTGAGGTGCACGAACAGACCAGCATTTGCACCAATGGTAAAGCCAGGGTCGACGGGCTGGGTTCCCGTGCGCAGCATAACGCTGCCCTTCATGGCCATGTCGGTGAAGATGCCCGCAACGGGATCGACCAGCGCGATGTCGCTGTAGTTATCGGCGCCCACGGAGAACGGATTGAGGAAATCGCCCGGCGCTCCGTAGCCCAGCGCGCGGGAGGTCTGGTCGTACTTGATCATCGCATTGACCAGATTGGTCACGTTGGCGCTTCCCAGGCCCGTGGCATAGTCATAACCGGCGTTGGTTTTCCATGCCGGCGCCAGCGCGATATCACCACCCTGGCTGATAACGCCGAAGCTATTGCCCGGTGCACCCGAGTAGCAATCAGCGCCGCCTGCAAAGCAGGGCACGTCGATATCGCCCTGGGTTACGTCGTTGAATACGCAGTCACTGTCGATCGATGTACCGTTGGACGAATTACAGGCGTTCAACATGGCCTTGTTCGGCGAGGCGTTGGTGCCGTACTCCTTGGTGGCGATCGCATACAGCGCCGGTGCGACATTGCCGTGGCTCGCCTGCGTCGCCTGGTTGATCAAGGCCTGGACGCCAGCCATGGCCGGCGCCGCAAACGACGTACCGCCGGCACTGTTGAAGAGCACATTGTCAGGATTGCTGTAGTCGCACGCGGTGCCACCGACACTCGCATCGGACATACAGAACAGCAGCGCGTGACCATAGATGCCATTGGCAGAGAACAGGGAAATATCAGGCTGCATGCGAACGTGACTGGTCGGCGCACCGTAGATATCGGCCTGCCAGGGCGGCTGGATCCAGAACGCGCTGGGGCCGCCGCTGCCACCGGCGGTGTTCATGAACTGCTGGCCCGCGGTGGTGTTGCACGCCTTGACGCCGTTCTTGAAGTTCAACACGGCGTCGAGCTTGCTGCTTGCGCACGAATCGTTCCATGTCTGCTCGGGTATGTAGCTCACCGCCGAGAGGCCGCCCGGCAGATTGGTTGAAGTCCAGTAGTTCGCGGTTTTGCCAAGGTCGTCGAAATCCGTACCACCCACCGACACATTCCATGGTGTCGACGACATGGCATTGACGTTGATGCCGAACGATGCCGTCGAGCTGTTCTGATCGCAGCCGGCGGAGCCTGCATCGCCCGACGACACGTAAACGGTGACACCCTCGGCCGCAGCCTGTTCCCAGAGCAAGCCGACGTCGTTGACGATATCGTTACGGCTGATAATTTCGCATTCGCCGTAGCTCAGGCTGAACACCGACGGAGGCGGCACGTTGGGATTGTCCAGCAGGTTCATGGCCGCCGTGAACGGACCGAACTGCGGGCTATTGCTGTCGTCGCAGGATGCAAACACGATATTGGCATCGGGCGCGGCCGCGCCGATCCATTCGGCATCTAGCGCCGCCTCGCCTTCGTCGCCGTTCCTGCCCGGGTCGGTGCACGTCGGGTCAATGCTACCAGCGCTGGAGAGAGTCCCGGTTGGATTCACATAATTGACGACACCCTTGGCGTCGGCCGGCAGGAACGTGGTACGAAAGGTCGCCACGTCCTGCGGCTGCACATCGGTGCGCTCGAGCACGGCGACGGTCTGACCGGCACCGCGTATCGGCGTGGCCTGGCCCCACAAGGGCTCGACGTTGTAGATCTTGTTGAAATCCGCCGGCACCACGTCGTAGGAGACGCTGGGATCCTGCGTGCCTGGCGGCACGGTGAAGTCGGGACTGGTCGAAACCGTCTTCCACTGGCCGGTATGCTTGTCCTTGGTTACCGTACCGACATCGTGGTGTTGCGGTTTCGGGAAGAAATTGTCCAGCGAGGCGACGCCTTGCACCACCGACGCCAGCGCCTCGGGAATCTGCTGATCGCCAACGTTGGCGAAATGCGATTCACCATGGCTGGTGAAGGTGTGCAGCTGGGTATGGAAGGCGGCACGCACTTCCGCCGAGGTGCCGGAGAAGCGGATCATCGTGCCCGCGGGCAGTACCTCGTTGACGGTCAGGCCTTGCGAGCGTAGCCAACGGGTGACTTTATCAATATCCGATTGAGCCGGACCGAACATGCTGCCGATCTGTTTCGCGGTCAGCCACTGATGGTACTTCGACGAACCGGGGCTATTGAGTTCGTTGACATACGCATCGAAACGGCTTTGTTTCTGCGCACTGCGCTTGAGCAGCAAGGTCATGTTGCGTATCGGCTTGATGTCTGCCACCGCGCCCTGGTCAACGGCGTTGAGTGCCTTCAGGGAGTGGCTGCCTTGCACGGTGGTCAGCTTTGTATTGTCGACCGCGTTGGTAATCCTCGCGGTATCCGGCGCGAAGGCCGGCGATGCCTGGGTTGGCGCCGCGGCAGCGTGGGAACCCAGTGGAACACCAAATCCAAGCAACAGCAAAGCCGTGGCGAGCAAGCCGCCACATCGATAGAACGTCATGTTGATGTCTCCCCGATAGGGTATTAACCCGAGCGTTGAACCCATGCAAGGACGGGTCGCCTTCTCGCGAAGCTCCGCCCCCGTTCGCTGCTATCGCTAAAGCTGCCGCCGTTGTCGGCTCCCCGCACTTCAAGGATGCAAGCAGCAGCCATACTAGGCAGACGTCATTGACGGGTCACGCACGTGTTTTCGCCAATTCTCGCCATTTCTCACGGTCATGGCGGAACGGGGCCCGCCAACCGCGGGATCAGCGTGCCGGGTTACTTTCAGCGCAAGGTGAACTCGTCCGCGTCCATCCACGCCGGGAATCGTTCGCGATGGGCGAGCAAGGGCGCCGGGTCGATCTTCACTGTCACCACCTGCTCAAGCGAGCCCAATTCAACCAGCGCCTCACCGACCGGATCGATCACTGCGCTATCGCCGGCGTAGGGCAATTCGTTGCCATCCACGCCCACGCGGTTCACGCCGATCACATAGCTTAGGTTCTCGATCGCACGGGCTCGCAGCAAGGTGCGCCACGGCTGCCGGCGCGGCGCGGGCCAGTTGGCTACGAAGATGGCAAGGTCGTAGTCCATGCCGCCTTCGGCTTCTTCGCGGCGGGCATTGCGCAGCCACACCGGGAAGCGCAGGTCGTAGCAGACCTGCGGCAGGATGCGCCAACCCTTCAGTTCCACCACCAGGCGTTTGTCCCCGCCCCCATAGCGATGGTGTTCGTTGGCCATGCGAAACAGGTGGCGCTTGTCGTAGTACGACAACGAGCCATCGGGCGACACCCACAGCATGCGGTTGAAGTTGGTCTCGCCTTCACGGATCACCACGCTACCGGTGATGGTGGCGTCGACTTCCTTCGCCAGGGCTTGCGCCCAGGCGATACCCGGACCATCCATCGACTCGGCATTACCCAGCGTGTCGTTGGTGAAGCCGGAAAGGAAGGTTTCCGGCAACACGAACAGGTCGCTCTTCGGTGCTTTGCGCACGAGCTCACCGTAGTACGCGCGATTGGCGTCTGCGTCGTGCCAGCGCGTGGCGCCCTGCACCAGGGAAACGGTCAGAGTTTGCACAGGCGCTCCGCGGCGGCTTCCATGGTGGCGTCCACTTTGGCGAAACAGAAGCGGATCAGGCGGGTATCCGGCGGCGTGGCGTAGAAAGGCGTGAGCGGAATGGCGGCTACCCCACCCTCGCGCACCAGCCACTCGGCGAAGTTGATGTCGTCAATGTCGCGGATCTGGCTGTAGTCGGCCAACTGGAAATAGCCGCCGGGGACATCCAGCAAGCCGAAACGCGAGCCTTTCATAAGGTCGCGGAAGCGGTCGCGTTTGGACTGGTAGAAGGCCGGGAGTTCCAGGTAGTGTTCCGGGGAGCTTGCCAGGAATTCGGCAAACGCCCATTGCGCGGGATTGAAGGTGCAGAAGGTAAGGTACTGGTGCACCTTGCGGAACTCGGCGGTGAGCGTCTTGGGCGCCACGCAGTAGCCCACCTTCCAGCCCGTGCAGTGGTAGGTTTTTCCGAACGAAGACACCACGAAGCTGCGCGCGGCAAGCTCCGCATGGCGAAGCACGCTCTGGTGCACGGCGCCATCGAACACGATGTGCTCGTAGACCTCGTCGGACAGCACGATGATACCCGTGTCGCGCACGATGTCGGCAAGCGCGTCCAGGTCGCCTTTCGCCAGCACCGCGCCGGAAGGGTTATGCGGCGAATTGATCATGATCATCCGCGTGCGTGGCGTGATTGCATCACGCACGCGCCCCCACGGAATGGAGAAGCCGGGCAACGACAGCGGGATATGCACCGCGGTCGCGCCCTGCAGGTCGATCGCTGGTTCATAGCTGTCATAGGCCGGATCGAACACGATCACTTCGTCGCCGGCGCGCACCACGGCGGCGATGGCGGCGAAGATCGCCTCGGTGGCGCCGGAGGTGACGGTGACCTCCGTGTCCGGGCTCACATGACGACCGTAGATGCGTTCTGTCTTGATGGCGATCTGCTCGCGCAGCGCGCCCAGGCCAATACCCGGTGCGTATTGGTTATGGCCTGCCGCCATTGCACGGGTGACGGCCTCGCGCAAGGGTTCGGGTGTTTCGAAATCGGGAAACCCCTGCCCCAGGTTCACCGCCTTGTGTTCCACCGCCAGCTGGCTCATCACGCTGAAGATGGTGGTGCCGACCTTCGGCAGTTTGGTCTCGATCTGCATGCTCACCTACAAGGGGTTTGGACGGCTAAACGCGGGCTATCGTAGCACGGCCTGCTTCCTTGCACTTTTCAAGGCGTGCCGCGCGTACCGGTGGCAGGCGTTCGGCCAGGAAGTCGACGAAGGCGCGGACAGCGGGAAGCAGGCCACGGCGGCTGGGATAAAGAAAATGCAGGATGCCCTCGGCGGTGGTCCACTCCGGCAGCACCCATTCCAGGTTGCCGCTGGCAATGCCCACGCCGCAGAATTCCTCGGGAAGCAGTGCAATGCCGGTACCCTGCAACGCTGCATCGAGCAGGGCGTTGAAATCGCCGGTAACCAGGCGCGGTTGCACTTCCACTGATTCGCGCTTGCCGGTGGCGTCGAGCAGATCCCACACCTGCACGCCTTCGTGTTCGGACATCGACAGGGCGGCAAAGCGCGCCAGGTCCGCAGGATTCGACGGCCGGCCTGCCTTGGCCAGGAAATCCGGCGAAGCCACCAGTAGTGCACGCGACCCGCCGAAGCTGCGCAGCACCATGGTGGCGTCGGTGTCGAGCTTGTCGCGCACACGGATCGCCACATCGAAACCCTCGCCGATGATGTCCACGCGCCGGTTGCTGGACAACAGGCGTACCTGCACCTTCGGGTACATCGCCAGGAACTCCGGCAGGATCGGCCCAACCAACGATTGCACCAGCGATATTGGGCAACTCACCCGCACCAGACCGCGTGGCTCGGTGCGCAATTCGTCCACGGCGTCCTGCGCTGCCTGGGCTTCTTCGAGCACCGCGCGGCAATGGCTATAGAACCGCTCGCCTACTTCCGTCACCACGAAGCGGCGCGTGGTGCGCTGGAGCAGCCGCACACCAAGGCGCTCTTCCAGCTGGGCGATGCGCTTTGACAGGCGCGACTTGGGCACACCCAGGGCCCGCCCGGCAGCCGAAAACCCGCCGTGCTCGACGACGGCTGCGAAGAAGTACAGATCGTTGAGATCCTGGAGTGCCCCACCCATCGAAACCATGTCGTTTCCCAGAGCGAACGATTAGTCCCGATTCTGCCATCTTATCGGCTGATTGTCGCGGACTTACCCTTCTTTCCAGTCACGGCGCTACCGCCGCAGCTCGAACGAGGATCAAGCCATGAAACTGCTCCACATCGACGCCAGCGCCCTGGGCGCCTATTCCGTCTCACGTGAACTGACCCAGTCGGTGGTGGGCCGTTTCCGTGATGCCTATTCAAACCTGGACGTCACCTATCGCGACCTCGCTGCCCTGGGGCTCGACCACTGGAGTCCTGTCGCCGACCCGGCCCATCCCGCCGCCGCGCAGAATAAGGCGCTGATCGATGAGTTCCTGGCCGCCGACATCGTGGTGATCGGTGCACCGATGTACAACTTCTCCATCCCCAGCCAGCTGAAGGCCTGGATCGACCGCATCACCGTGGCCGGTGTGTCGTTCCGCTACACCGCCAGCGGCCCGGAAGGCCTGGCCGGTGGCAAGCGGGTGATCGTGGTGTCCTCGCGCGGTGGTGCTTATGGTGTCGACGCGCCGGCCGCGCCGATGGATTTCCAGGAACCCTATCTGCGCGCGCTGTTCGGCTTCCTCGGCATCGAAGATGTGGAATTCGTTCGCGCGGAGGGTCTGTCCATGGGCGATGACGACCACAAGAAGGCCACCATTGAGCGCGCCCGCGCCGTGGTGCAGGCGTTGCCGCTGCAAGTGGCCGCTTAAGGCATGGCGGGCAAGCGCTCAGCGCTTGCCCGGTTTGTCCTTCGGCATGTTCTGGTGCTCATGGGGACTACCCGTCCCCGGCACCTTGCTGCCGTCGGCGGGGCGCGGTTTGGGATTGGTTTCCGCGTAACCAGATTCACGTTTAGGTTTTTCGCGTTCGGCCATGGCGTGCTCCTGTGACCTTCCTATCGTGCCGCTACCGGCGTGAAGGCTCTGTTCCACGCTCCAGCCATGGGCGGTAACCAGCAATCCCGCCAGGCTCAGCAGATCCTGCCGGTTGTGCTCGGCCACGCGCTTGAGGTTGGTCGAGGCACCACCGCGCAGATATGACAACCATGCGCGGGGAGCTTCAGATCCCGGCAGGTCGTCCTCGCGAAGCACATCAAGCAACTTGCGCTCGGCCGTGGCCAGGCGGCAGTTCTCCCACACGTGGCGATAGCGCCGCCGCATCGGATGCAGCAGGTCGACATGCGCCAGGCCCGGCAGCGGGTTGGCCATCCGCGCCAGGCGGTAGCGCGTGGCCAGCAGCGGTGCATCGTAGGATTTGCCGTTGTAGCTCAACAGTACCGTGGACGGTTCGATCCACCCGGCGAACGCGCGCAGCATGGCCGCCTCGCCCGACATCGCGGTGAGATACAGCTGCCGCACGCACAGTTCATCTTCCTCCCAATGCGCCGCACCGATCATGAAGGCGCGTGTCCCCGTGCCACCGGCCAGGCCCGTGGTCTCGGTGTCGAAGGCGAGTACGTGGGAGCGTTGCGCACTGTCCATGCGCGCAAAGGCCAGGTCGAAGTTCTCCGGTACCGCCGATCCCGAATGGCGCCGCTCCAGATAACGCAGGCCCGGGGCGATCTCCTCGCCAGGCACGTCGCGTGAACCACGCTCCACGCGCCCGATGGCGCGATCGCGCAGGCCCGCCAGGCGCCGCAGGCTGTCCCGCAGGGCATGATCTGCCGGTGCGACGCCATGAGACGACAAAGATGGCGTTATCGGAGCCGTATCCAACTTCAGCGCAGGCAACGATGAAGGCCGTGCCGGCGACAAGCCCGCCTGGCCACGAAGCCGCGCCAGGCGCAGTGCCAGTTCACTCATGCAGCCGTATCCAGCAGGCCCAGAAGACGCATGGCGAGCATTTTCGGTGTCTCGCCGCGCTTCTCATCGGCTGCCAGTACCGGCCCCACGCACGCCGGGCAACCCGCTTTGCACGGGCAGCGTTCCACGCTCTGCAGGGCCATGCGCAGCAATTCGGGCGAGCGAAGGAACAAAGGCTCGGAAAGGCCCACGCCACCGGGGAAATTGTCGTAAAGGTAAACCGTGGGCAGGAAGCGGTCGAAGGCGTCGGGCACGGCCAGGCTGCCGTCGTCGCTACGCAATTGCCCGCGACCTGAATTATCCACCTGCGCCGACCATCCGCCATCGCCACTGCCCACGGCTCGCTGCAGGTCACGGCCTTCGGCCATCACCGCGACGATGGCGCAGGTGTGCAGGGCGTAACCGGCTCCCAGGAATCCATCCAGCGCCGCCTGGCGCGAGGCGAATGCAGTATCGAGCACGGCTGAAGGCAACTGCCACCACACCGCGGTGGTATGCAGTTCCTGGTCGGGCAGCGCGACCGGGCCATAGCCGATGTTTTCGTGCGTGTAGTAACGGATCTTCTTATAACCGGCCACGCGCCGCACCACATGTACCTCACCATGGTGGCAGGTCCCTTGCCCCGCGTTCGAACCATCGAAGCGCTCGAGTTCCTTCAGCTTCGTGTAGTCGATAGCGTCGGTGTAGTAATCCACATGCGTGCGCGTGCAGTAGGCCTTGCGCCCTTCCCAGTCCAGCCGCTCCACCTGGTAGGGCACCGACTGCACCATGTGGATGGCGCCTTCATACAGGGTGAGCGCCGCGGCCGAATAATCCACCTCGGCAATGATCACCTGGCGTCCGCCGGTGCGGTCCACCACCACGAAATTGCCATCGGCCACCGAGCGCAGGCTCACCGCGTTGGCAGGATAGCTGTCGGCAATCCATTCCCAGCGGTCCCCTTCCTGGTGCACCACTTCGCTTTCGGCCAGCACCTGAAGATAGGGTTCGGCATCGATCGGCCCGAAGCGCTCACCACCGGTGAAGGGAAGTTCGAAAGCGGCACAGCGGATGTGGTCGAGCAGGATCAACGGCTGGTCAGGATGAATGCGCGCGTGCTCAGGTGTTGCCTCGATGAAGAATTCCGGATGGCGCATCAGGTATTGGTCGATCGGCGTGGAACTTGCCACCAGCACGCCCAGCGAGGGACGTTGCCGGCGTCCCGCCCGGCCGAAACGTTGCCAGGTGGCGGCGATCGATCCCGGGTATCCATTCAGGATCACCGCATCAAGGCTGCCGATGTCCACGCCCAGTTCCAGCGCTGAGGTGGAAACGATGCCGTCGACGGTTCCCGCGCGCATCTGTTTCTCAACTTCACGCCGCTCGGTGGGCAGGTAGCCGCCACGATAGGCACGGATGCGCGCCGTCTTGCGCGGATCGTGGTCGAACACATCCTTCAGGTACTTGGTGAGCACCTCCACCATCAGCCTCGACTGCGCGAATACCAGCGTCTTCAACCGTGCCTTGATGGCGATGCGGGCGATCAGGTTCGATTGCGAGCGCGCCGACGCGCGCAGGCCAAGATCCGGATTGATCACCGGCGGGTTCCACAACAGCACGTGCCGATCGCCGGTGGGGGCGCCGCTTTCATTCACGGCGAACACATCTTCCTCGATCAGTGCGCGGGCGTGGTCGGCGGCGTTGCCAATGGTCGCCGAGCACAGGATGAACTGCGGGCGCACGCCATAGAATTCACAGATGCGCTTCAGGCGCCGGATCACATTGGCCAGGTGTGAACCGAACACACCGCGATAGCTGTGGATCTCGTCGATCACCACGTAGCGCAGGTTCTCGAAGAACTGCGCCCACTTGGTGTGGTGCGGCAGGATGCCCTGGTGAACCATGTCGGGATTGCTCACCACGATATCCCCGTGCAGCCGGATCGCCTGCCGCGCATCGCCCGGCGTATCGCCATCGAAGGTGAACGCCTTCACGCCCAGTTCCCCGGCGCGGTTGATCTCCAGCAATTCCGACACCTGGTCCTGCGCCAGTGCCTTGGTGGGGAACAGGTACAGCGCCTTCTTGCCGGCGGCAAGGGCTGAGGCAAGCACCGGGGCGGTGTAGCAGAGCGTCTTGCCCGATGCGGTGGGCGTGGCGATCACGACGTGCTTTCCTTCCTGCGTGGCCCGCCAGGCATCAGCCTGGTGGCGGTACATCCGCGCCATGCCGCGCGCGCGCAAGGCATTGGCCACGACTTCAGGCAGGTCGTCGGGAAAAGGGACATAGTCGCCGGCCCGCCCCGGCACCAACAGGCTGCCGGTGACCCTGTCGCGGTATTTGTCGCGCAGCCGGCTGGCGAGCAATTGGCCATCCGCCTGCCGAAGCATGATTTCGCTGTCGGCGCGGACCGCGGCTGTACTGAGGAAATTCGACATGCGGCCCGGCCCCTTGGATGACAGCGCATGTGTAAGGCAGCGTTGTCTCACCGGCTGCGACTGCAAGGTCAGGAGCCATAAAAATGCCGCCGCCGCACGAGGCGGCGACGGCTAAGGGGGTAAGGCTAGATACCCCGCCCGCCGTCCGTTGCTCAAACGGGCCGATGGCCGGGGTGCCTATAGGAAAGCATTGATTGCCTGCCGTGTATGTAGGCGAGAACCTACACTTTTTCGGCGTCAAGAAGGATGGATGACAGGCGCCTGGTCCACGGTTGCCCACACGCCACTTTCATCTTCCACGCGCAACTCCACGTCCAGCCCTTTCTGGTTGCGAATGGCAGCTGCCATCTGCAGGGCCTGGCGCATGGCGTCGGCACGCGTGGCATAGGTCCCCACCAGGGCCGATCCGCGGCGGAGTGTCCATTGGCCATGCGCAGATGCGTTGTAAGGAACGTACAGGACGGTGCGCTGTGAATTCATGAGACTCCGGCGCGGTCAAAGTGGGGGCCGCATCGCGACGCTAGGGGGCGCACCGTCGCGGCAGCGTTACGACCGGGTCGCGCGACGGCTCACACGCTTTCTCCTGATTACCCGCCAGCTGCACCATCGTTCAAGTTCGTGACGAAACTGCAAGCGATGTCGTCCGTGAAATTCACCCGAGCCTGAACGGCCAGGGCCTAACGTAGATGGTGAGCCTGCACTGCCGCGCAGGACGGAGGAATACGATGGACAAAAATCGCGTTGAAGGTACGAAACATGAGGTCAAGGGCGCCGTTAAGGAAGGCGTGGGCAAGGTCACCGGTAATGTCGGCAAGCAGGCCGCCGGCAATATCGAGAAGAATGCCGGCAAGGTCCAGAAGGAAGTGGGCAAGCAGAACGATGCCATTCGCGACGCTGATCGGCACTGACTCCCTCAGCTCCCCACACGGGGAGTACCACACCACAACGACGAAGGCCGCCCCTTGGGCGGCCTTCCATTACCCGCGGACCGCGACGTTCAGGCGGCGTGCTGGTCTGAACCCTCTCGGGCGGTCTTGCGGTTGAACGCACAAAGGCGGGACTCGGCCACCGCCTGCAATAGCTGGTCGCGATCGAAGGGCTTGGCCAGGCGAATGCACGAATCAGGCAATTCCAGGTCGCCGCCTTCGTGAGTACACAGCGCCACGATGGCCAGGTCCGGTCGCTGGGCAATGGCCCAGTGCAGGAAACCGCCCTCGTCATCATCTTCAAGGTGGTCGCAATGGGTGACCAGAACCGCAAGCTGGGGCATCGCGTTAAACAATAAGCGGGCCTGACCGCCACGTTGCACCGTCACCACGCGGTAGCCTTCGCCTTCCAGCGCAAGGCTGGCACCCTCGGCGACACGGCTGTCGGGCTCAACGATCAGCAGCGGCAAGCTCGATATCATCGTAAATTCCTGCATGTACCTGTGCATCCTAGCAAAGGGGCCGGCGGAGCGTCGAGGACATCATCACGATGCCATGGCGTTCCTTTCACCTGCATGACGGGAAAAATCCCGGGTCTAACCCGGCCTTCGGAGGGTTGCCATGCATCGCGAACCGGATATTCCCGTCGACCCGGACCAGGGGCCTCCACACCCCCATCGTGGCACGTCGCCGGACCCGTCCGAGCACGAGCCTGACCGCGATCCCTCTGACCCGGCAGGCGCTGCCAGAGCGCACTAAAGAATTCCATCGATCTCCCGACATAGTGATCGAGGGGGCGCGATCGGCGCCTTTCGCAGCACCAGGGAGCCCACGCCATGATGACCGAAAAGACCAGCCCGGCACCCCGCCCCACGTCCTTCCGCGTCTACAAGCCCCTAGCCACTGCCCGTTCACGTCGGTTTGTTTCGCGCGGCCGTCGTCGCGCCGCTCCCATGAACTGATACCCGCGCCGCCCATCTCATTATTGGCGTGGCCCGTATGTGACGAACTGGCTATTGCCGGTTAGATAGAACGGATCAATGATCGGCCGACCGTCAATGTCCGGAGTTCGTCGTGGCCGATACCCCCATCGCAAGCGGCATCAAGGTACGTGCCGTGGTACCTGCCGACGAAGCACGATGGCGCCCGCTATGGGACGGCTATAACGCGTTCTACGGACGGTCCGGCTCCGCCGCCCTGCCTGAAGCCATCACCGAAGCTACCTGGAACCGCTTCTTCGACGACAGCGAGCCGATGTACGCACTGGTGGCCGAAGCCGAGGGGAGCCTGGTGGGGTTCACGCACTATCTCTTCCATCGCAGCACCACGCGCATGGCACTGGTGTGCTACCTGCACGACCTCTTCACCGTCCCGATGGCGCGCGGCCGCGGTGTGGCCCGGGCGTTGATCGACGGTGTATACCAGCGCGCTGCCGATGCGGGTGTTCCGCGCGTTTACTGGCAGACCCAGGAAAACAACACCGACGCCCGGCACCTTTACGACAAGGTCGCCAAGTTCCAAGGCTTCATCGTCTACAGCCACGACCAGGCCTGAGAGACGATCCATTCCACCGTGCCGGCGGCTGCCGGCATGCGACACTCATCGCCAGCAGATGCCTGGCCGACCGGCCGGCGTGCTGGACAAAGGGGGTTGCATGTCGTGCAAATGGACGGCGAAAGCCGCGTACCTGGTGATCATGTTAAGCCCGGCGTGCCTCGCCATGGCGGCGGAGAAACCTGCGCCCGCCGTGGCCCAGGCGCCCGTGGAAGCACGTGTACCTTTCAGCCCGACACTGGTGATGGGCACCGATGGCCTCCAGCACCTCGCGTATGAAATCCACATCACCAATTACTACGGCGACACCGGCCCGCTGACCGCGCTCGATCTGGACGTGAAGGCCGACGGCTCCGATGCGTCGCTCGCCCACTGGTCGGCAACCGACATCGCCAGCATGGCCAGGCCCACCCCGAAGGAAGGCCAGCCGCTCCGGATCGAACCGGGCAAGCAAGCCACCATCTATGTGTTCCTTAGCCCACGCGCCGGCGTACAGCCCCGCGTGCTGCGCCACACCATGCACTTCGATATGGGCGGCAAGGTCGCCTTGCTCGACGGCGTTCGGGTGGATGTATCGCCTGCGCCGCCGATGCGCCTGGGGCCGCCGTTGAAGAGCGGACGATGGGTTGCCCATGAGGGACCGGGCAATGCCCATTCCCACCATTGGGGAAGCATCGTGGTAGCCAACGGCGATATGACGATTCCCCAGCGATACGCGCTCGACCTCGTCGGTGTGGACGCGCGCGGCCACGCCATGCGTGACAATGTGAAGGACTTCTCGCATACCACACACGCCGACTGGTACGGCTATGGCACCGAAGTACTGGCCGTCGCCGATGGCGTGGTCACGGCCACCCGTCATTCCGAGCCCGACCACGCCCCCTTGCAGGCCCAACCGGAACCATCGTCGCTTACCCTCGATGGTCTGTTCGGCAATTACGTGGTGCTGCAGGTCGCACCCGGCACGTGGGCCGGCTACGCACATCTGAAACCAGGCAGCGTGCTGGTGAAGCCCGGCGATCATGTCAAGCGCGGCCAGGTGATAGGCCGGCTGGGCCAGTCCGGCAATTCCGCAGCGCCGCACCTGCATTTCCAGCTTGCCAACCGCCCCACCTTCGAAGGCTCCGAAGGCATGCCGTTCGTGTTCGACACGTTTCGCTACGAAGGCACGGAAACCGAGGGCCAGATGTTCGGCCAGGGCGATCCGTGGAAACCGACGGATGGATCCATGCGCCACGACCAGATGCCGTTGAGCGACACGGTGATCAATTTCTCGCCGTAACCGACGCTCGCATATAGGAAGTCTACCTTTACAGTTAGGCTTCCTATTTGTTAAACTCTCCGCATGTCGAATAACCCGCGCGACACCACGCGTGCCCAGGCCATGGCCTCGGAACTGCGCTTTGCCATCGGACAGCTCAGCCGGCGCATGCGCGAGCAAGGCCTTACTACGGATGAGCTCACCTGGCCACAGGTAGCCGTGCTTACGCGGATAGAACGCGATGGCCCGGCGGGCGTCTCGGACCTCGCCCGCGCCGAAGGCGTGCGGCCGCAATCGATGGGCGCTACGGTGGCCTTGCTACAGGACGCCGGCCTGGTGATCGGCCAGCCGGATCCCGCCGACGGGCGCCGCACATTGCTTAACCTTACTCCCGCCTGCCGCAAGCTTCTTACCGATAGCCGCGCCAGGCGCGCAGACTGGCTGTTCCGAAGTATCCAGGCGCAGTTCACGCCCGCCGACTACGAAACCATCGAACAGGCTACCGCGATCCTCAAGCGGCTGGCCGGCGGTTCCTGAGTCATGCCCCGCTTCGCCAAGGGCAACTTCCGTTCGCTGGCCGGCTACAACTACCGTACGTGGGCTTCGGGCGCATTGGTGTCCAACGTGGGCACCTGGATGCAGCGCACCGCGCAAGACTGGATCGTGCTGGCGGAACTTACCCATCGCAATGCCACCGCCGTGGGCATCGTGATGGCCCTTCAGTTCGGTCCACAGATGGTGTTACTGCCGCTCACCGGCTTCGCCGCCGATCACATGGACCGCCGAAAGCTGCTGTTCGCTACGCAGGCGATGATGGGCCTGCTGGCACTTGGGCTTGGCCTGCTCACCGTGACAGGCGTGGTGGCGCTGTGGCATGTGTACGCCTTCGCCCTGGCACTGGGTTGCGTTACCGCGTTTGATTCACCCGCACGGCAGACATTCGTTTCCGACCTTGTCACCGAGGGCGAATTGCCCAATGCGGTGGCGCTGAACTCCATGTCGTTCAACGCCGGGCGCATGATCGGCCCAGCGGTGGCCGGCTCGCTGATCGCCGGCATCGGCACCGGTTGGGTATTCCTGCTCAACGCGCTCAGTTTCGCCGCAGTGATCGTGTCGCTGATGCGTATCCGCACGGCGGAGTTGCACGTGCGCGAGCGTCCCGCGCGTTCACCAGGCAGTTTGCTGGAGGGCTTCGGCTATGTCTGGAAACGCCCCGACCTTCGTGCCGCGCTCACCATGCTGTTCCTGATCGGTACGTTCGGCCTGAATTTCCCGATCTTCATCTCCACCATGTCGCTCACCGTGTTCCATGCCGGCGCGGGTGAATTCGGTGTGCTTTCGTCGGTGATGGCACTGGGCTCGGTCGCCGGTGCCTTCCTTGCCGCAGGCCGCGACAAGCCGCACATCGCGCTGCTGTTCGTGGGCGCGGCAGTGTTCGGCGTGGCGTGCCTGGCCGCTGCATTGATGCCCAACTACATCCTGTTCGGGATCACCCTGGTGGTGATCGGCGTGGCCGCGCAAACCTTCACCACCACCACCAACGCCACCGTGCAATTATCCACCGAGCCTGCGATGCGCGGCCGGGTGATGGCCATCCTGCTTGCCATCGCCATGGGCACCACGCCGATCGGCGCGCCGATCGTCGGCTGGGTAGCCGACACCATGGGTCCGCGTTGGTCGCTGGGTATCGCCGCCGTCGCCGGCATCGCGGCGGCGGCGATCGGCCTTAAGTACCTCTTCGCCTATCGGGGGCTGCGGGTGTGGCGCCAGGGCATGCGCCTGCGCTACGTGATGAACGATCTTCGTGCACCCCCGCCGCCGGTTGACTCTCCCAGCGCGCGTGAGCAGCGGCAGGCGGATGAAGTGAGTTCCTGAGCCTCACCTGATAGCGGCATCGAACCCCGGCAGGACGGATGGAAACATTCTCGGAAGATGCCCCGATAACGGCCCAGGTCGTTCCGCAAATCGTCACTTCCTGTAAGCATCCTTACCCGGAACCGCATTATTGTGCCGTTCCCGACGTTCGCCCTACATGGAGTTCCACCGCATGTCCTTTCGTCCCAGGCTGCTCGCCGTTGCCATCTCAGCACTCGCTATCGGCGCAACCATCCTTCCTCCCCAGGCCATCGCAGCAACAGCGGCATCAAGCCCGGCACATGCCGACCTGCAGCACGCGCTCGATGGATTGGCCGCGAAAGCCCAGCCAGGCCTGATCGGCATCACCGTCGTCGATGTCGGCAGTGGCAAGCACTGGAGCGTCCGAGGCACCGAGCCGTTCGCCATGATGAGTTCCTTCAAGGCGCCCGTTGCCGTAGCCGTGCTCGACCTGGTCGACCAGGGCAAACTGACACTGGACCACGAAGTAACACTGGCGCCCTCCGATTTTCAGAATGGCTCGGCCGTGCCATCGGTCGGCGCGGCATTAAAGGGTGGCCGCACCCGGTTCACCGTGCATGATCTCCTGGTGGGCTCGGTAAGCCAGAGCGACAACACGGCGGTGAATGCCTTGATCAACCTCATCGGTGGGCCGGCGGTAGTCACCGCGAAACTGAAATCCGCCGGCATCCAGGGTATGCGCGTGGATATCGATGAAGTCGGCATCGCCGAAATCTTCCGACAGCTGCCTGCCGGAACCTCACCGCCCAAGGGCGAGACCGACGCCCAGGAAGATGCACGCCTGGCCCGGGGTTACGCGGCATTCCTGGCCGATCCACGCAACCGCACCACGCCCGAAGCCGCGGTGGATTTCCTCGGCAAGCTCGCCGACGGCAAGCTGCTGACCCCCAGGTCCACCACCGAGCTGCTGAAGCTGATGCGCAACCAGGTCATCCCCAATCGCATGCGCGCCGGCCTGCCCAAGGGCACGGACTTCGCCGACAAGACCGGCACCTCCAGTACCTTTGACGGACGCACGGGCGCCCAGAACGACATGGGCATCATCACCTTCCCCGACGGCCGCCGCGTGCTGGTGGCTGCATTCCTGCGCGACTCACCCGCTACCAGCGCGCAGCGCGATGCCCTGTTCGCGGATATTGGAAAAACGGTTTACCACGCCTTGCAGGCAGCGCCCTGATCAGGGCTGCATAAGGTCCGCTGTTCCCCGCTGGAAGCGCTCAAACGAAATCATGGCCTCTTCAACGGTGGCCTTCAGGCCCGCACGGCGCTTCACCAGCCAGGTCCACTTCTGTACACGGAGCTTGCCTGCCTTGCGGTCCATCTTCAGATCGAGCGCCGCCACTATCTCGTCGCCCACCAATATCGGCAAGGCGAAATAGCCGAACATCCGCTTTGGCGCCGGCAGGTAGGCTTCAAAGCGGTGTTCGTAGCCGAAGAACAGGGCAAGGCGTTTGCGCTGGATCACCAGCGGGTCGAACGGCGAGAGGATATGCACGCGCGATGGTTCGTGAGCCAGGGGCGCCTCCAGCGCCCCTGGCTCAATCCAGTGGCGCGGTTTCCCGGCATCGCCCACGTGCACTTCCACAAGCTTCCCGCGCCGGACTGCCTTCTCGATCAATTCCCCCACAAGGGGTTTAAAGCCGAGGTTTCCGTAGCAGGTTGAATCAAGGCTCACCAGACCTTGCGAGCGCAAGGCGCGATCAAGCAGGTATTGGGCGAACTGGGCGGGTTTCGAGCCTGCCGGACGGCGCGTCCATCCAAAGTGGCGTTTGGCCAATTCGTACGTCTTGACGATGCCCTCGCGCCGGCTGATGGTGAGGTCGCCGTTGAAGAAACCGAAGTTAAGCGCGCGCTTGGAAGGCTTGCGGCTGCCCCAGGGGTGGGTCTTGTCCACCAGCACATCGTCGTCGATGTCACGGATCGACAGCGGCCCGTCACGACAAATACGCCGCAACACAGCGCGATAGTCGTCGTCATTGACCGGGGTGAAGAAGGATCCGGGGTGCTCGCGATAAGCATCCATCGCCGGCACGAAATGCCGGTAGTCGGCCAGGGGCAGATAGGCCAGTGCGTGCGCCCAGTATTCGAACACCGATTTGTCCACCGACTGCGCCTGGGCCAGGTCTGCCACCCGGTAACCGGGGATCCTGCTATGGAGAATATGGTGGTGGCTGCGTTCGATCACGTTGATGGTGTCGATCTGCACGTAGCCCAGGTGGCTTACCGCCGCCTCGACCGCCGCCGCGCCTTCACCGAAGGCCGGCGCGCCCAGCAAGCGCTGGGCGCGCATCCAGATGCCGCGTGCATGGGAAGGATCCAGCCGAACCGACGCCAACGCCATGCATGACTCTCCTGGATACCAATATCCGGAAAAGATACAACGCAACACGAGGCAAATAACGGGCGTATCCTCAAATGCCTTGTCGGCATAAGAGATCGCCATGTCCCACAGCAAGCGCAGTGCGTGGCCGGACCTGTCGCCACTGGACCTGGCGCCTACGCTAGGGACACTCCACCTGTGGTCGCAGGTGGCCGGAAAAGTCCGCCTGGGGCTAACCCCGTGGACCAACCAGAGCTGGCAAGTCACGCTTTACGTCTCCGCGCGGGGCCTCACCACCGGGCTTATCTCATTGGGTGATCGCGCACTCGAGTTCGAGTTCGACCTGCTGGACGATCGCGCGGTGATCCGCACGACTGATGGCAATGCGGAAACGATAGAACTTGCGCCGCGAAGCGTGGCCTCGTTCTACAAGGACGCGCTGGCGGCGCTCGACCGCCTTGGCGTCGACGTGCACATCGACGCCATGCCATGCGAGATCGAAGGTTCCGTACCGTTCCACAAGGATACCCAGGAGCGCACGTACGACGGCGACGTGGCACGCGCCTACTGGCGGGCCCTGCTGCAGGCGCAGCGCGTGATGCAGGTCTTCCGCACACGGTTCCGGGGTAAATGCAGTCCGATCCATCTTTTCTGGGGCGCCTTTGATCTTGCCGTGACGCGCTTCTCGGGGAGGTCCGCACCGCCGCATCCGGGGGGCGCCATCAACATGCCTGATGAAGTGGCGCGGGAAGCCTACTGCGAAGAGGTCTCCAGTGCCGGCTTCTGGCCCGGGGGCGGACCTGTGCCAGGCCCCGCGTTCTACAGCTACGCGTACGCGGCACCGGAAGGGTTCGGCCAGTACAAGGTGAGCCCCGGCGCTGCATATTTCGACGCCACGCTCGGGGAATTCCTGCTGCCCTATAACGTGGTGCAAGCAGCCGACGATCCCGACGAAACGCTGCTGTCTTTCCTGCAAACCACCTACGAGGCCGCTGCCAACCTTGCCAAGTGGGATCGCGAAGGCCTGGAAGGCCCCACCGGCCCCATCGGACATCCGCCGTGAGGGCAGGCATGTAAGCAAACCCTAGGGGACGGCGGCTTATTCTTGTTCCAGGGAAGTACCGGGGCAGAACTGTTTGACGATCCAGATTGCGTGCAACGCTCGCCCATCGATGACGGCGACGCCGGCGCCAGGCAACGTGCGGTGGCTCATTGCCATGGTTTTGTTGGCGGTGATGACACAGGCATATGCCGGCCCGCCATACACCACCGACGATCCCGAACCCACTGACCACGGCCACTGGGAGAATTACCTGTTCGCCACGGGAACACACGCTGATCGTGAGCGCAGCGGCGATGCAGGCCTGGAACTCAACTATGGCGCCGCCGAGAACCTGCAACTGAGCACCGACCTGCCTGTGCAGTACGAGAACGGCAATGGCCGCCGCGTTGGGCGCGGTGATCTCGGGTTTGGCGCCAAGTACCGATTCGCGCACCAGTCCCAAGGCAGCCTGTCACCCGACGCCGCGTTCTATCCGTCGATCACCCTGCCCACCGCCAGCCGTAAGTTCGGCTCAAGGCATGTTGGGTTATTCCTGCCAGTGTGGATGGAATGGGACTCAGGGGATTGGTCCACCTTCGGCGGTGGTGGCTACCAGGTCAATCCAGGCCAGGGCAACCGCAACTACCGGCTGGTGGGCTGGGCCGTCTCGCGGAAGATCGGCCGGAAGCTTTCCCTGGGGGCAGAAATCTACCACCAGAGCGCTGATACCCGGGGCGGCGCCGCGTCCACCAACCTTGGCCTCGGCGTAACCTACGCCATCACCGAACATCTTTCGCTGATGGCGTCGGGCGGCCCGGGCATCCACCGTTCGCGTGACGCCGACCGTTCAGCGTTCTACGCCAGCATCCAGTTCACCCGGTAACGTTACCTCATCAGAATTCGGCAATCTGCAACTGCGATAGCGAAGCACTGAACGTGGCCTCAAGGCCTTCGGGCAGATAGGCCACCGTGGTGCCGCCTCCGCCCAGGATGCCCATCTTGATCAGCGACGAGCCAAAACTCCGGCGTGTCGGCGCCACCACTGGCGGCCCACCGTGTTCGTGCCAGTGCATGGTCACCAGTGCATCGTCGGTGCCCTCCTCCACGCTCCAGGCGATGTCGACGAATCCATCGGGCACGGACAACGATCCATGTTTCAACGCGTTGGTCGCAAGCTCGTGCACCAGCATCGATAAGTTCAGCGCCGCCTTGGGCCCAAGATCCATATCGGGCCCTGAAACATGCACGCGGCCATCCACGCCAAGGTTGCCAAGCGTGGTTGCGATCATCGTGTGGGCCTTGGCTGCCTTCCAATGCCGCTCCAACAGGTTGTCGTGCGCGCCGCTGAGCGACTGCAGCCGTTGTTCGAACACGCTGACCCGTACCGGGTCCAGACCGCGCAGCGTGCTGGTGGCGATGGCCTGCACCATGGCCATGGAATTCTTCAGGCGATGGCCGATCTCATGGTTCACCAGGTGCTGGTTGATCTCCGCGCGGCGCTTCTCGGTGACATCCTCGAAAAATCCCACGAATCGCGAACCATCCAGCTTCCGTACACGGATCAGGAACCAACGGCCGCCCAGCACCTCGGACTTGTGGTGTACCACTTCGTCCTGGCCGGTGCGCAATACGCGCTCGTACACCGGCAGCATCGGTGCAAGCGACGTAGGCATCACCGTCGACCAGGGCTGACCCAGCACGACGGAGCTGGAAAGCCCGGTAAGGCGGGTGAACGCCGGATTGATTTCCTCGAAGAGGAAATCCTCGACGTGGCCGTCGCTGGACCAGATCGCCTCGCCGGCATAGAACCCCTCGTTCATGTCCTCGATCAGGGTGCGATATTTGAGTTCCGACACCCCCAAACCGATGGCCTTGTCCACTACCCGTGCCAGCGAGGTCAGGAACCGAAGGTCTTTCCCGGTCCATTCGCGCGGCAGGCTGTCGATGGCGGCCAGGGCACCGACCAGTTCCCCCGTCGGCAGGTGGATCGGTACACCAAGATAGGCAATGACGCCCAGGTCCACGATGGCGAGGTTTTCCCGCACCAGGCCGTGCAGGTTTGCATCCGATACCACCAGCGGCTCGGCTGCGTCCACCACGTGCTGGCAGAACGAATGCGTGATGGGTGTCTCCCCGATCGACGCCCATGGCTCGGGCAGGCCGCTGTGGCCGGCGAACACCTGCCGGTGCTCATCGACGATGGAGATGATGGCCACCGGCACGTCCATGGCCACCCGTACGTGCTCGGTCAGATGGCCAAATTGTTCCTCACCGCGGCGGTCAAGCAGGCCACTATTGCGAATCGCCTGCAAGCGATTGGCTGGAAACGGACGCGGTGCTCGGGAATCGGGCATGGATCGAACAACGATGGACGGAAGTGGGCCTATATTAGGGCCTGGCACTTTCCTCGTGCCCTGGGCGGTGGCAGGATCGTGGCGGAGGGCCATTTCCACCATGCATTTCGCCGACCTCACGCCCTATCGCTACCAGTGGGCCCCGATACGTTCGGAGATCCTCAACGTCGGCTGGCTTTCGAACGAGCACTATTTTTGCCATGGCCCGGTGGATGACCGCCTTATGGCGATCCTGGAACAACTCATCGCCCACCCGGTGAACCTGTTCCGCGGGTACCACGTCTGTGAATTTTGCCCACAGCCGGTGGTTCGATACGATGCGCACGGGCACCCCATGGCCAATTTCCTGCCGGGTACGCAGGGCAATGGCGAGATACGGGTCAAGGGTTTGCATGGCCTGACCTATGTGGCGCCGGTGATGGTGCACCACTACGTCGCCATTCACGGCTATTGCCCGCCGCAGGAATTCCTGGACTCCGTAACCCGGGCCGCCACCGTGGCAACGCCACCGGTAGCGCCGGCGGCGATGCGTCCCTCGCTTACGGTGGTGTCGTCGCGGAGAACTCCCGGATAAAGCTCAGTTCCGAAGATTTGCCCATCTTCATGTCGGTGGTAACGGTCAACCATTTTCGATCCGAGGTCACCGAATACCGCTGCGTGACATCCGGCCGGCCAGCGGTATGCATCACCACCACGAAGGTGTCGCCGTCCCACCCAGCCTGCGTGCCCACCGGGCTGGTGGACGAGGCAATATCCACCGACACGCTACGCGGATGGCCATCGGGCGATAGCAACACCAGGCCGGGCTTCTGCACGATATCCAGCTTGTCGGGAATAAGGCCGCGCCGCTGCAACGATTCGACCAGTCCGCTGCCGGCGCCTTGCCCGGCACTGGAGGGTGAACCGGAATCGGAATTGCCCGCATGGCCGCCACCTCCATGGCCGCCATGACCACCACCCATGCCGCCCATGCCACCACCCCCGCCTCCATGACCGCCGCCGTGGCCACCCATGCCACCACCCTGCCCTCTACGCTCCGATGCCAGCAAGGCGATCTTGGCGTCCGGATCTTCACTTCGGGAGGGATCCACCACCCAGTGTCCGCCAAGATCCTGGGGATGCTGCGGCCTCACGGCCAGTTTGGGCGTGCCTTGCGTGGCGCAGCCGGCCATCATGGCGGCACAGGCCAGTGCCAGGCCGAGCGGCCTGGGGAAACGAAGTCTCGACAGCATGGATCCGGTCCCTTGGGGTGGCGGCAGTGGCTACAGCAGCCAAGAACGGACAGCCAGCGATATGGTTTACCGCCAAGCATGGTGCGCTGGTCTAAACTTCCAGGCTCTCCGGAGACGCTCATGTCAGACACCCGCCCCCCGCTCCCACCCTTTGACCGCAACAGCGCCACCGTAAAAGTGCGGGCGGCCGAAGACGGCTGGAACAGCCGCGATCCCGAGCGCGTCTCCAGGGCGTATTCGGAAGATAGCCATTGGCGAAACCGTTCGGAATTCATCAACGGCCGGCCCGGGATTGTTGCCTTCCTGACCCGAAAATGGAGCCGCGAGCTCGACTATCGGCTTATCAAGGAACTGTGGGCCTGGCAGGACAATCGCATCGCCGTGCGGTTCAGCTACGAATACCACGACGACTCCGGCAACTGGTTTCGTGCCTATGGCAACGAGAACTGGGAATTCGATTCGTCAGGCCTGATGCGTGTACGCCATGCGTCCATCAACGACCTGTCCATCAGCGAGACCGACCGCAAGTTCTTCTGGGACTTGTCAGGGCCCCGGCCGGCCGATCATCCGGGCCTGAGTGACCTGGGCCTGTAGGCCTCAGGCAGTATCCGACTTCAACCGCAAGGGAGCGGGTTTCCTGCCAGGCCTGATCACGCCGGTGCGAAACGTAAGGTTGAGGCGCGTATCACCGGTGAGGGGATGAATGCCCGCTTCGAGCGGCAATACGCCGTGGTAATTCATCCGCGACGGCCCGCCCCAGACCACGACATCCCCGTTCACCAGGGGAATCGACCGGGGTGGCTGCCCGCACTATCTCTCCAGGGTCATCGACGAAGCCCCGCAGCAGGAATGCACCCGGCCCTAGTACTTCTTTATCCACGCTACCGGGCGGCCTTCTTCGGCTGGCGCTTGTTGAGATAGCGCATCAGCACGACGGCGTGGTTGATGTCAGGGTCTTTCGCCGCGTAGAGCAACGTGGTGTGTTTGCCATGAATGTCGGTGAGGAAAACATCCACCGCGGGATCGGCCCGGAGCTCAGCAAGATAGTGCGCGGAAAATTCCTCGAAGCGCTCCGGCTCGTGGTTGAACCACTGCCGGAGCTCAACCGATGGGGCGATGTCCTTCCGCCAGTCGTCCAGGGCGGCACGGGCCTTGGAGACACCACGCGGCCAAAGCCTGTCGACCAGCACGCGATGCCCGTCGGACGGATCTGGCGTTTCATGGATTCGTTTGATCGCAAATACCGGCATACGCGCGCCTCCCTTCTGGAACGTCGTCGACCATGATAAACGACCCGGGCAACACGATGCCTTATCGCCGCTGAGCTGTCTTTCGTCGAGTGTTCCAATGGGTTCGATCAGGCGCTACCTCTCAGATCTTCCTGTGCCCGGTTTCCCTCAAGAACACGCTCGCCACCAGCGCAACGACAATGATGCCCACCCAGAACAACCCAGCGTGCTGAAAGTGCGCCGCGAGATCGATGCCGGCGCCGCCGAGCGTCTTTCCGTAGTGGCCGGCGAAAACCGGTCCGATGATGGCGGTAACGGTAAAGGTCAGGAAGTTGATGGCGCCGGTGGCGCTGCCCTTGACCTCGTCGGGATTGACTTCCTTGATCAGCGTATAGGGAATCATCGCGGCACCCGATGCCACGCCCATGACGAACAGGCTCAGCCATGCCGGGATAAGGCCTGGAAGGTAGACCAGCTGGATCATCCCCAGCAGCAGCACTGCCGCCCCGACCATCAACGCGGGTTTGCGCCGGCCCCAGTGGTCGGCAAGAAAACCCAGCAACGGGCAGCCGATCACCCAGCCGAAAGGCACCATCGAGACGGCAAGCACGGCGCCGGAGTAGGTAAAGAGTTTGTCTTCCTGGAAGAACCGCACGCCCCACACCATGTCCCCGATGGTGGTGGGTACGAACAGCAATCCGGCGACCAGTCCACACAAGTACGATTGCGGATTGGAGAACACCACCTTGTATGTAGAGAATATTCCTCCGCTTGCCTTTGGCCTGGCCGGAATGTCCTCGCGGGGAACAAGCCCCACCAGGACCACGCCAACCAGCAGCACAAGAACCCCTACGCCCACCCAATAACCTGGAAGCGAAATCCCGCCGTGGATAAGCGGCCCGACGCCGATCTGTCCCACGGTGCCTCCCAGCATGCCCAGGCACTGGGTGACGCCAATGGCGGTGGCAAGGCGCTGGGCGGAGAATCCATGGGATGCAAGGTACACAGCACCGGTAAACGCGAACGCGGAACCTGCGCCCTGCAACATGCGCCCCACGTCCCCCGTCCACACCTGCGGCACCGCAAACACAAGGCAACCTGCGCCAAGCACGGCCATGCCAGCGGGAACCACGTACTTGGCCCCCAACCGGTCGAGCAGGATGCCGGCCACCAGGCTCGTGGTCGAATAGGTGTAGTAGTACGTGCCAAGGATCGAACTGACGCCAAGGGCCGGTACGCCAAAGGCACGCACCAGCTCAGGCATCATCACCGCGGGGCTGGAGCGAACAGCGTACTCCAGGAAATAGAACAGCAATGAAACGCCCCATGCAATCGCAAACGCGCGCGTCATCGATGAGCCACGCTGCGCCTGGCCCAATGCCTGGTTCATGGTTTTCTCCCGTATAGGGGTGTGAATTCAGCGGTCGAGTGCGGTGTGGGCCACGTCAAGCAATTCGTTGCCCCTGCCATTGAGCACGGCGCGCAACATCCAAAGGCTGAAGCCCCTGGCGTGCTCGGTCTTGATCTTCGGTGGCATCACCAACTCGTTGTGGTCGGTGACCACTTCGACCAACGCCGGGCCGTCATGGGCAAAAGCGTCGGCGAGCGCTTCCCGAAGACGGGCCGGATCCTCCACGCGGTGGGCGTGGATACCCATCGCCTCGGCCACCATGGCGAAGCTCGGGTTCTCAAGTGTCGTGCCCGTGGGCAGGAAACCGGAGGCCTTCATCTCGATGTCGACAAAGCCGAGCAGGCCGTTGTTGAAGATCACGATCTTGACCGGCAACTTGTGCTGCCGAATGGTCAGGATGTCACCCATCAGCATGCTGAAGCCGCCATCGCCTGACAGCGACACCACCTGGCGTTGTGGAAACGCCACCTGGGCACCGATGGCTTGCGGCATGGCGTTCGCCATGGAGCCATGCAGGAACGATCCGAGCAGCCGGCGCTTGCCATTCATGGTCAGGTAGCGTGCGGCCCAGGCCACCGGTTCGCCGACATCGCACGTAAAGACAGCGTCTTCCGCTGCCACTTCGCTGATAAGCCGGGCGACAAGCTGGGGATGGATGGGCCGGTGGTTCGAGTTCTCGTTGGCCAGGTCATCCAGGCCCTTCCGCGCATTGGCATAGTGTTTGAGGGCTGCCTGCAGATGGGTCTGGTCGCTCTTTGTCTTGACGATGTCCAACAGGCGGGCAACAGTTTCCCTGACGTCTCCAATGACACCAAGTTCGAGCCGGCAACGCTTGCCGAGGTTCTCACCACGGATATCCACCTGCGCAATGCGGGCATGGCTGGGGTAGAACTGGCGATAGGGAAAATCGGTGCCGAGCATCAGCAAGGTATCGCAGCCTTCCATGGCCGCGTAGCCGCTGGAGAAACCGATCAGTCCCGTCATGCCCACATCGAAGGGGTTGTCCCATTCCACATGCTCCTTGCCGCGCAAGGCATGCACCACCGGTGCCTTGAGCGCCTTGGCGAGCGCTATCACTTCGTCGTGCGCACCGGCACAGCCTGCGCCGCAGAACAGCGTGACCCGGTTGCCACCATCGAGCAGCCGGGCCAGGTCCTGCACGTCCTGATCGGAGGGGATGATGCTGGCCGGACGCGGCACCGGATTCGGCGACGGCATTTGCGGACCGGCGTCTTTCAGGGCGACATCGCCCGGAATCACGATCACCGCCACGCCCTGGCGGGTCACGGCCTCGCGAATGGCCGTCTCGACGATGCGTGGAACGTGGGAAGGGTCGGACACCAGTTCCACATAGTGGCTGCACTCCTTGAACAGCGACTGGGGGTGGGTTTCCTGGAAGTAGCCCGAGCCGATCTCGGTACTGGGAATTTGGGCGGCGATGGCTACCACCGGCACGCGATTGCGGTGACAGTCGAACAGGCCGTTGATGAGGTGCAGATTGCCCGGTCCGCAGCTGCCCGCGCACACGGCAAGCTGCCCGGTGAGCTGAGCTTCCGCACCGGCGGCGAAAGCCGCGACCTCCTCATGGCGAACGCCGACCCAGCTGATGTTCTTGCGCGCGCGAAGTGATTCGGTAATGCCGTTAAGCGAATCGCCGACCAAGCCATAGATGCGCTTGACGTTCGCCGCCTCGAGGGTTTGGACCAGTCGCTCTGCCACAGTTGCCATGGGGATTCTCCGACCTGTGTGGGTGCAAGATGGCTCGCTTGAAGCGAGACTAGCCACAGGCTGTGGCAATGGAACTGTCCAAGCACACAACGACGATATGCTTTTTCACCAGTGGAAGCATCCGGCGACCACCGTAACCTGCGCCTTCCCCCATTGCCCAAAACGTGGCAAGGTTTATGCAGTCCCACCGTCCTGTCGGACTGGAGACTTCCGTTGTCCACGCATATTCCCAGGCTCCAGGGCCGCATCCGCGAACTCACCCTGCAGTTGGCCGAAGACCCCGCCATCGTGGTTGCCCGCGTCGACCAGGTCCTGACGGACAACGACTCCGCGTATGCCACGCTCTCACCGATGGTCAAGCAGGACGTTCGCGAGTTCTTGCGCTTCTCGGCGGCGCTGTGGTTCAGGACCCTGCTCGATGGGGCCCCGCTTACCGAAGCAGACATACACGTCATCAACGACTCGGCAAGGCGCCGTGTCCACCAGGGGCTAAGCCTCACCTCCGTGTTACGCGCCGTTCGCCTCGGCTCGCGAGAGCTATGGCAAACCCTGGTGGAGCTTGCCGCCGACGACCGCGCCGCGCGCGATGAACTGCTGCTGCTGTTTTCCTCTTATCTACTGGACTACTTCGACGACCTTTCCCAACGCATGTCCGCGGCCTACCTGGACGAGGAATTCCAGCGCACCCGCTGGCGCGACGCACTGCGTTATGAGTTGCTCAGCGTCATCTTCAGCTTCCACGACGACAAGGAAGCGTTCGACCGGGCCACGGCCGCGCTGGGCCTGGACGGCAGCGTGCCCCGCGTATGCCTGGCCCTCGACATATCGATGCCCGACGTACTGCCTTCCCACGTGGAAGGTGAACTCGATCGCCTGGTACTGGGCGTGTCCCGCGTACTGGGCGTTTCCTGCAACGACCTGGTGCGAACTGCCTACCGCGACCGCGTCGTCATCTGGGTACCCGCGGTCCGCGGCGATTCGGTACTCGCGGTCGACAACCTGATGCAGCGCCAGGCGGCCGGAGTGGTCGCTTCGATGAGGAACGTCAGGCGGGTTGGCATTGGCCTGATGAACCAGGGTGCGCGCGGCTGGTCGGCAAGCCTGGACGAGGCCTTCCGGGCACTGGACGGAGGCCGGCGGCTCACCCCCGGGCGCACGGTGCAGTCGTTTTCGGAGATGGTCCTCAATGAAAGTGTCCTGCGCAGCGCAACCTCGCTGCGATACCTCGATGCCATCGTCGAGCGCCTGTCCCATGAGCCTGATCTGCTGGCCACGCTCGGTGTGTTCCTTGACGGCGGTCAGCATCGCAAGCAAACCGCCGAGTTGCTGGGTATCCACCCCAACACGCTCAACTACCGGTTGGGCCGAATCGAGGAAATTCTCGGTGCCAGGCTCGACAACGCCGGCTGGCTTGCGCGCCTGCATGTTGCCTTGACCCTGCGTCGCGCAAGCGAGCCGGACGTGCGTCCTCCCGTCTAGGTCGTTTGTGCGAATCCACACCGGGGGTGTGGTTTTTCACGATGTCCCCGCGCCCGGCAGCAGGGTTAAATCCAGCTTCTGGTGGCCACGCGTGGCTCACGGGGGCCGTTGAATGGATGACCTGACACCCGGACCCAAGAGTGCACGCTGGCGCGATGCGCTGTGCGACGAGCTTCTGGGCATCGTCTTCAATTTTCCGAACGACGTCGCCGCGTTCACACGCACGGCGGCTGCCCTCGGCTTTGACCCAGCCACGCCGCGCGTGGCCCTTGCCTTGAAAATCGACCTGTCCGAACTGGCAACGGTGGAAAGCGGACTAAACCGGATCGCGATATCGGTAGCCCGATGCCAGAAAATCGCGATCACGGATCTTGTCAGCACGCTCCATCATGGACATGTAGTGGTTTGGCTCCCCACGTTGCGCGGGGATTCGGTGCTGGCCACCGATGCCCTGATGCGCACGCTCGCCCGCGAGCTGTTCGACGTGAACCCCAACATCCATGCCATGGGTATCGGCCTGATGGGCGCGGGGGCCCTCGGCTGGGCTTCCAGCGCAAACGAGGCCATGCGCGCATTGGAGGCAGGCCGCCGGCTCAATGGCACCGGCGTTGCTTCCCCTTATTCCGATTTCGTGCTCGAGGAGAGTGTTTTGCGATCGGACAACGCCCTTCGCTACCTGGACGCCATCATCGATCGACTGTCCCACGAGCAGGATCTGCTGCATACCCTGGCAGTCTTCTTTGAATCCGGCCAGCATCGCAAGCACGCTTCCGAGCACCTGGGTATCCACCCCAACACCCTCAATTACCGCCTTGGCCGCATCGAGGAAATTCTCGGTGCTAAACTCGACGACGCCCACTGGCAGGCAAAGCTTCATGTGGCCATCCAACTCCGACGCGCGAGCGAACGGGTGGATGCGCCGGACGGAGAATCGCCATGAACGACACCACGTCGGGCCGGAAACACACGCTTCCCATGCTTGCCGTCGCCGCGATATGCAGCGGCTGCGCGCACTCGCCGACCCTCTCGATATTCGGATCGTTCTTCCCCACCTGGCTCGCCTGTGCGCTGCTCGGGGTGATCTTCGCGTTCGTCGTCCGCGCGGTCTGCCGCAAGCGGGGATGGGATACCCAGTTGCCGGCGCCGGTGTTCTTTTACCTCGCCTGCGCTGCCGCATTCACCTTCGGCGCCTATCTGGTGTGGCTATCATGACCTCGACCCAAACACGCGCGGGACAGGTCGCTACTGTTATAGCGGTGGTTCTTGCGCTCGTCCTGTTCGTGATGGTCCTCTTGCGCCTGGACGCCAGTCCACGCACCCATGTGGCTTACCTTTATGCCGACACCGCGGCATTCGCGCCAGACGTCAGCGGCCGCCTGATTTCCATCCGCGTACGCGATAACCAGGGGGTTCATGCCGGCGACCTGCTTGCTGAAATCGATCCCGAGCCCTATGAGCTGCGCGTGCGACAGGCCACAGCGCAGGTCGCGGCGCTAGAAGCCGAGCTCGCGCTTGCCACCCGCCAGGTCACATCACAAAACTCAGGAGCCGATGCAGCGCTTACCAACGTGGCGCGCGCAAGGACCCAGCTCAAGCTCGCCAACGAAACCCTCCAGCGCCTGCAGCCGATGGTGGCGCCGGGCTATGTCACCCAGCAAAAGCTCGACGAATCCGTCGCCAACCAGCGCTCGGCCGCGGCCGCATTGGATGCCGCCGTCAAACAGGCCGACCAGGCCCGGCAAGGCGTCAGTGATACGCGGAGCATCGAGGCTCAAATCGAAGGCGCGCGCGCCGCATTGCAGCTAGCCCGGCGCGACCTTCGCATGACGCGGCTGATCGCACCCTTTGACGGCGTGGTCAGTGGATTACAGATTGCAGCGGGTACGTACGCCCAGGCCGGGAGGCCACTGTTCACCCTGGTCGATTCGCGCCACTGGTATGCGATTGCCGATTTCCGGGAGACCGACCTGCCCGGGATCAAAGTGGGGGCACGGGCCCTTGTATGGCAGCTTGGCGACACCGCCCACGCCCTGCCCGGTCACGTCGAAAGCCTCGGTCCCGGCGTGCAGGCCGAGGCAGGCGGCGGACCCGGCCTGCCCACCGTCGAGCGTTCCCTCAAATGGGTGGTGATTGCCCAACGTTTCCCGGTGCGGGTTGTGCTGGACAACCCTCCTCCGGGCCTCATGCGTATCGGGGCGACGGTGACCGTGGTGGTGCGGAGCGGCGATGCCCGTTGACCTGTATCGGAGCTGGGCGGATTTTCTCGCCGATGAGCTTCGGGTGGATCGCCCGCGCTTCTGGCGAATGTTCCGCATGACCTGTTGTGCCACGGCCATCGCCACGACCTTCCTAGTCTTTCGCGTCCCGTTGCCAGCCTACGGCGCCTATGTGGTGCTCATGGCGTCCCAGCGCGACGTGGCCACCTCGGTCACGGCATCGCTGGGTGCGCTGGCCGCCGGCGTCATGGCCATCGGCCTGGGCCTCGTGCTGTACATGGTCGACATAGATGAACCTGCCCTGCGACTGCCGGCCATGGCGGTGGTGACCTTTGCTGCGATGTACCTCTCACGTTTGCCCAAAGTCGGGGGCCTGCTGTTCCTCGCCGGGTTTCTGCTGGTGATCACGCAGACCCTGATCGACCAGACGCCCAACGAAGAGTCACTGACCCACCTCATGCTCTGGCTGTTGCTGATTATTGCCAGTGCCTGCACCCTCGTGCCGCTGGTCGAGCTGGCCTTCGGACGGCAGCCCGCGCAAGTGTTCAACGATGGTCTGCGCGAACGGACACGACGCCTGCAGGCCCAGCTTTCCGGAAATGATCTGCCTGCCATCACGGTTCCCCTTGGCGAACTGGCCACGCTGGCAGGCCGCGCCGGGCCAACCGCATCGCGTACGCTTGCCCTGGTGGTCGAGCTTGAGCGTGTCGCCGCCGTCAAGTCATCGCTGCCCTCGACGTCGGCGTGGAGCGCACTGTCGCAGGCCATCGATCACTTCGACAAAGGGCACAAAAGCCCGGGCCTGGGCATACCGTTCCCGTCAGGCATGGGCCCCGATGAAGCGCTCGCCTATCGCCAGGCCACACGGCTGGTCGCCGGCCTGTTTGATCCCACGCCCGAAGCCATCGCGGCCGGCCCGGTGCCGCGCGATCCCTCCGCGCACATCCAGGCCGTACGTTTCGCCTTCAAGTCGAGCCTGGCGGCCATGGCCTGCTACATCCTGTACTCGGCCGTCGACTGGCCAAGCATCCGTACCTCGGTGATCACCTGCTTCTTCGTCGCCCTGGTGAGCACCGGCGAGACGGTGCACAAGCTTTCGCTTCGCCTTGCCGGCGCATTGATCGGTGGCACACTCGCCGGGCTCGCCATTGTGTTCGTGTTCCCGCTGCTCGATGACATCGGTGGTTTCGTCGTCCTGTTCATGACGGGAACCCTCCTTTGCACCTGGATCGCCACATCCAGTCCGTTGCTTGCCTACGCCGGGCTTCAAATGGCGTTCGCGTTCTACCTGGGGGTGTTGCAAGACGCCGGCCCGACCGACGACCTCACCGTGCTGCGCGACAGGCTTGCCGGCATCGTGCTGGGAAACCTGGCCATGTCGCTGGTTTTCCTGACACTCTGGCCGGTGAGCGTGGTGACGGCGGGGCGGCAGATCCTCGCCCGCATCGCCGGGCGGCTAAGTCGCGTACTGGATGGCGATGGTCCGGTGACCAGTGCTCAGATGCTTGCAAACGCCACGGATATGGAAGCGGCGCGCCGGCTCTCCGCGATGGCTTCATTCGAGCTCGCGCGCAAACGCAGCGACCCATCGCCCCTGCGAGCGGATGTGGTTGCCATGAACGAGACCCTGGCCTGGTCGGGCGCTATCGCGGGGGAGGTAAACGACGTCGCCTTGCGTCACCACGTGGCCGAGCGGCTCGAACGCATTGGCATTCTTTATGATGCCGCCGACTCCACGCCGCCATCGGCGGATGCCGCCCAGGAAGCCGGCCCAAGTCTGCCCACGCCGCTACGAACAGCGCTCGATACGCTTGAGCAGGAGGCGACCGGTGCGAGCTAAACGTTGGCCGGCCTGGACCGCGCTCACGACGCTGCCTCTTTGGGCGTGGGGAGCCACACCTCCAGTGTTGCCAGCACCGCCCTCGCCCGGGACACCCTGGCCCATCCCCCACTCAACGCCTTCCAGCCAGACCGAACCGGAGGCGCCCGTAGCCCAGCGCCGGTACGACCTGGCCGCACTTATCGACCTGGCCGAAACACTGAACCCCGAAACGCGCGAGGCGTGGAACAAGGCACGGGCCGCCGCTGCGGCGGCAGGTGTGGCCCGAAGCAGCTATCTCCCCCAACTCGCCATCGAGGCCCTTGCCGGTGCACAACGCACCCCGCTTGCCGCACCTTCGAATCTGGTGCCCAAGGGTTATTTCGTCTCCGACACGCGGGAATTCATCCCCACGCTCACAGCCAAGTGGTTGCTGTTCGATTTCGGACGACGCGACGCGGCTTTCGATCGGGCCAACGCCATGACCTTCGTGGCCAACGTCGCTTTCACCGGTGCCCATCAAAAACTCGTCTATACCGTAAGCCACGACTATTTCGCCCTTGGCGCTGCCATGGGCAAGCTTCGCGCGGCCCGGGAAGGCCTTGAGACAGCGCAGATCGACAACACGGCGGTGAGTGAGCGCCATCGCCGCGGCGTAGCTACGTCTGTTGACCAGGCGCGATCCGACCGGCAGCTGGCACAGTCCCGCTTTGCGCTGGTACGAGCCGAAGGTACCACCGAGGTGGCGCGCTTTACCCTGATAGCGGACGTCGGGCTGCCGCCGGGCACGACGCTGGACATAGCCGATAGCGCCCAAGACGCGCTACCCATGCCTCCGGTCTCGACGGTTGATACCTATGTAGCCCAGGCACTGGCCCAGCGACCGGACGTCATCGCCGCCCAGGGCAAGATCGATGCGGCCGAGGCCGAAGTGCGGGCGGCGAAGGCGGAATTTCGACCGACGATCGCCGCTCTGGGCAGCGCGTTCGAAAATGACGGGCGCCTGCGCTCGGACGGTGGCCCCTGGTCCTCGGTCCACCGGCCCGGTGGCGCGGTATTCCTGCAGCTGAGCTGGACCATCTTCGATGGCGGTGCGCGGCGCTCAAAGCTCGCCCTTGCCATGGCCGAGCGCGATGCCGCCATCGACACCTACCACGGCGCGCGGGATGCCGCGGGCAAACAGGTGGTCGAAGCTTTCAGCGCACTCAGGACCGCACTGGCGGCCACCGCCGCCTCCGCTGAAGTGACACGAGCAGCCACGATAGCCCACGACGCCGCACTGGATGCGTTTCGACATGGCCTTGCCACGTTCGACGACCTGGCGACGGAAGCCAATGCATTAAGCCAGGCACACGCGGATGAGGAAGACGCACGCGCCAATGCGCTGACGGCGGCCGCGGCATTGGCCCTGGCCACGGGAGGCACACGCCAATGACCAAGAAAAACTATCCGGAGACGCTCAAGGAGTTGGCTGTCGCACGAGTGGTCCACGGTCGCGAACGTGTCGCCCTGGTTTGCAGGGACCTTGATATCAAAGCCGGCAGCCTGTACCTGTGGCTGCGCAAGCACGACATAACGAACGTTCCACGTTCAACCATCCATCTACCGGAACCGACTAACGGCTAACCTGCCTTTCGTCAGGTTTCGCTGAATAGTTGATCGTGGAGTCAGCGTTTACAGACGACGTCACGCGCAGCCCGGTCCCCTGGCAAACGTCGACATGGGACAAGGTAGCGTGGCGGCCGCCCTGAAAGTCGATAGCGACGTCCCTCAAGCAGGGACCGGCGGCGATGTGAATGGCGGTGGAGGTCAATCCGCCTTGCAGTGGGCCGCCCAGGGAGGCGTCGGCAAATTGCCCGCTGCTTGCAGGTGCCAGGGCAACGGAAAGCATGCTGTCCGAGGTGGCATTGACCAGCGTGAAAATCCGGGCCCGCGACAGAGACGGCGGCTCCGCCGCATGGACGGACATGTCGCCCAAAACCGCCAGGGCGGCCACGGCAACGGAAGCGACAGCGACGATACGGTAAGCGTGCATGGCGATACTCCGGACGGGGGCGTCGCGGGCATCAGGCAGGAATGGCCGAGCCTGGCGCCACACATTCGGGACGAATCGTCGTGGCACGAGGGCCAATCGTAGAATTCCGGCCCTATTTTGGCTGCCACAATAACTGCGCCTAAGATGAGCCAAACCCCACATGGGCGCCCGCCATGAAAGTTCGCCTGGGATCGATCGAAATCGGACTGGCACGTTACCTTGCCATCTGGACGGCCGTTGTCCTGCTGTTCGCGGTGCAGAAGTACCTGCAGGATCAATTGGACGGTCACAGCTGGTCCGCCATCACCTATCTGCGATGGTCGATGATCCAGTGGTACACCTGGGCCGCCCTGGCACCATTGGTATTCGATCTTGCCGTGAGGTTTCCCCTGGAAGTTCCAGTGGACTACCGGAAACTCGTCATACAACTGGTCGCGAGCTTCGCCATCACCGCACTGGCCCTGGTGATCGGCGCCCTGGTCTCCACGCCGTTCGAGCCCAGTTCGTTCGGCGAACAGGTCAACCAGTTCAGTCGGCACATTTTACGGGACGTGCTGACGTATTGGGCCCTGTTCGCGATTCAACAGGCAGCCCAGCTTCATGCGGAGAAAACGCGGCGCGAGGTCGAAGCAAGCCGCCTGGTGGCGGAACTGGCGCAATCGCGGCTGCAGGCGCTGAGGTCGCAAATGCAACCTCATTTCCTGTTCAATACTCTGCACGCCATCGCCACCCTGCTTAAAGAGGATGCAATCACCGCCGAGGACATGTTGCTCCGCCTGAGTGACCTCCTGCGCGCCTTCCTTGATGACCAGGAAGGCCAGGAGATCAGCCTTCGGCGTGAACTGGTGCTGCTTGATCTTTACATGGGTATCCAGCAGATGCGCTTCAAAGACCGCTTGTCCACGCGCGTCTATGTCCAGCCGGACACCCTCGATTGCGCCGTGCCCAGCCTGATCCTGCAACCCATCGTCGAGAACGCGATCCGCCATGGCATCAGCCAGCGGTTGGGCGCCGACTGCGTGGAAATTGAAGCCAGGCGGGAAGGAAGCACGTTACGCATCGAAGTGCGCAACCGGAACAGCACCCTCGAGCCTGGCCAGGCATCCAGCGACGCAGCCCCCGGACATGGCATCGGCCTGAAGAACACCGAGCTTCGGCTACGGGAATTGTATGGCGATGCCGCAGCGGTTCGGCTGGACATGATCTGGCCCGAAGGCGTGGTCTGCCGCATCGATCTGCCCTATCGCGAGCTGGAGGAACTGGACGACGCGCCGGAGGTGATGTCGGCATGACCATCAGCGCCCTGATCGTGGATGACGAGCCGGTAGCGCGCCGCGCCATCGTCCGGCTACTGCGCGACGATCCCGACATGGCGGTGCTGGGCGAATGCGGCGATGGCGCATCGGCCGTGCGGGCCATTCGTGATCAGTCGCCAGATCTGGTCTTCCTGGATATCCAGATGCCGGCCATCAACGGTATCGACGTGGTGGCAACGATCGGCGCATCACGCATGCCGACCACCGTGTTCGTGACCGCCTTCGAGCAATACGCCGTACGCGCCTTCGAGGCCAATGCGGTGGATTACCTGGTCAAGCCATTCAGCCGCGACCGCTTTGCCGAGGCCTTGCGGCGGGTCAAGGCCCGGGTTGCCGTGCATGGCGACAACTCAGGCATCCAGAAGGTGCTCGACGCCCTGAGGCGCCGTACTGATTATCTTGAACGTGTGCCGGTGCGGAACGACGACCACATCATCTTCGTCGACGTGGCCGATATCGTCTGGATCAAGGCCACCCGCAATACCGTGCAGGTTCACCTGGTCGATCGCGCCTACGATATGCGCGAGACCTTGACGGGCCTGGCCGAGCGACTGGACCCGCGCCATTTTGCCCGCATCCATCGCTCGGCCATCATCAACGTTCGCCGCGTGCAGACCATCCAGCCCTGGTTCAACGGCCATCACGTGGTCACCATGGATACCGGCCAGAAACTCCGCATGAGCCGCTACCAGCACGAAGCGTTTCTTCGGCTGGTATCGGCGCGTGGCGAGCGTTAGGTCGTTTCCCCACCCGCACTGTCGTCATCGGCATCGCGATCGCGGTTCTGGGTCGAACGCTTCGCTTTGGCGATAAAACGCTGGCGGATGCGTTCGAGTTCCTTTTGATCGAGTTCTTCCAGGTCCAGCAACGCATCATTGGCTTCTTTCACCACGCAGATAAGCTCATCGAGCTTGATCTGCATCGACTCGGTATCCCGGTTCTGGCTGTTCTGGATCAGGAAGACCATCAGGAACGTGATAATCGTGGTGCCGGTGTTGATCACCAGCTGCCAGGTATCGCCGAACTTGAAGGCGGGCCCTGAAGCCGCCCAGATCACCACCACGGCAACGGCGGCGATGAAAGTCGCCGGATGGCCAGCCGCCGAAGACACCGACTTGGCGATCCTGGTGAATGCGCCCGTATTCTTGCCGATGTTGGGCATACAGCTCTCCGGTGGGGATGAAGGCATTAGTTAGGCTGGGGAAGCGTGAACGCATTGCAAAGGCCGGTCGCGCAGCCGAAGGCACGGGTCCGGCCAGTCCTTTGCCGCGCTTATCTCCACCGCACCCATGGACGCCACGGAGCTAATATGTGACGGCATCGGGAGTAGGCCATGGCATCAGTAGTGTCGGTCAATGTCGGATTGCCCCGGGATGTCCCGTGGCAGGGCAAGGTGGTCCGGACCGCCGTATTCAAGCAACCGGTTTCCGGCCGCGTCATGGTGCACACCCTCAATATCGATGGTGACGGACAGGCCGACAAGGCCGGTCACGGCGGCCCAAACCGGGCGGTGATGGTCTACCAGATTCAGTCCTACCGGTACTGGGAGGCCTTCCTCAAGCGCCCACCCCTGGAGCTTGGACAATTTGGCGAAAACCTGACGATCGACGGACTTCCGGATGCCGAGGTGTTCATCGGCGACCGCTATCGCATCGGCAATGCCGAGTTCGAAGTCACCCAGCCGCGCGTGACGTGCTACCGGGTTGGCCTGCGGATGAACCATCCGCAGATGCCGTCGCTCCTGGTGTCCCACCATCGTCCGGGGTTTTACTTCCGCGTCCTTAAGGAAGGCGACATTGGCGCAGGTGATCTGATCGAAAAAATCGGCGAAGGTCCGGAGCGGTTTTCGGTTGCCGACATCGATGCGCTCTTATATTTGCCCGGTCACGACGTTCCCACCCTTGAACGTGCATTGCGCATCCCGGCACTCAGCCAGGGATGGCAGTCGTCGTTCGAAGACATGCTCGCCGCTTCCCGAAAACCCGGAGCAGCTGCCCATCGTCCGGCCTGGGCCGGCTTTCGCCGCATGCGCGTGCGGAGCGTCTTGCCTGAGAGCCGCCAGGTGCGTTCGTTTGTCTTCGAATCGGCCGATGGCTCGTCCCTGCCTCCACCGCTTCCTGGCCAGTTCGTGGTGGTGCGCTTGAAGCGCGAAGGTGGGCTACCGCCCCTGCTCCGGAACTACTCTATTTCTGCCTATCTCGATAACAAGGCGTACCGCATCAGCGTCAAACGGGATGCCGGCGAAGGCAGCCAGTACCTGCACGACCATGTCGACGCCGGCTCCTTCGTAGAGCTAAGCGCCCCGCGCTGGGAATTCACCCTTGATGACGACGCTCTCCCGGTCGTTTTTCTCAGTGCCGGCATCGGCATCACACCGCTGCTTGCCATGCTCCGAAGCATTGCGGCGACATCGACCCGGCGTGCAGTGTGGTGGGCGCACGGGGCGCGCGACGGTGTCGACCATACGTTCAGGGACGAAGCCCACACCCTCCTTGCACACCTTCCTCAAAGCCGGAGCCTGGTGCTCTACAGCCGGCCAACGGAAACAGATGCACTAGGTTTGCAGTATGACCAGCCAGGGCGGTTGACGATCGCCGCCGTGCAGGCGATGGGCGCGCCGAAAGACGCGCACTTCTATCTTTGCGGGCCGAAGGCTTTCATGGACCAGCTTCAAGCTGATCTCAAAGCCTGGGGTGTCACTGACCCCCACATCCACGTCGAGGCCTTTGGCAGCGGGCCTGCCTTGACACCGGGGCTATCGCTACCCATCCGACCGGTGCATCCACCGGAGGGAGAAGTGGGAGCCGGCCCCCTGGTTACGTTTTCCCGGAGTGGACTGACCGTGCCATGGGACGCACGCTTCGGCTCGCTGCTTGAACTGGCCGAAGCGTGCGATGTACCTGTCCGCTGGTCGTGCCGCTCGGGGGTATGCCACAACTGCGAGTGTGCCTTGCTCGACGGCAATCTCAGCTACGAACCCAACCCCCTCGAGCCACCCGGGGAAGGCGACGCGCTTATCTGCTGCTCCGTGCCCGGGAGCGCAGTGTCACTGGATCTTTAGCGTCAAGGCCCATCTGGGCAAGTAACCCACTCAGGTGCGGAGCGTCTCAAAGAGAAACCACGAGCGCTTCTCGGCCTGGTCGATCCAGTTCTCCAACAGGCTCGTGGTTGCCACGTCGTTCTCCTCCGCGCTCACTTCATGCGTGGCGCGCATTTCGGCAATCAGCTGGACATTGTCCTGACGCAGCTCCGCAAGCATGCCCTCGGGCGTGACGAAGTCGGCGTCGTTGTCCTCGATGCGCTGCAGGCGGGAAATCTGGCCGATCGAGCGAACGGTGGTGCCGCCTACCTTGCGCACGCGTTCTGCGATGTCATCGGTCATCGCCAGCAGTTCACCTGAATGGCCATCGAGCAATTCGTGCCATTCCCGGAAATGCGGGCCTGACATGTGCCAGTGGAAATTCTTGGTTTTCAGGTACAGGGCGAACACATCGGCCAGCAATGCATTGAGGGCGCCGGAGATATCCCGGGTTGCCTCGGGGCCGAGGTCGGTCGGGGTTTTCAGGGGCGCCTTGCGGCGCTTGATGGCCTCCGCCTTGTCTTTGGGTTTCAGAACTTTGTTTTTGGCTTTCATGCGGGAAGCTCCGGGCGGGTGACCCCTTCAAGCATACGCCTGCCTGGGGCACATGGGGTCACTCGATCGGGTGATGGCGTGGCGATGCATGCGCCACACCGCGCCGGGCGAGGTCATCCATCCTCACCGGGGAATTCCACCGTCTCAACCATCTCTTCGGCGTGGGCATCCACCGGATCTGCTCCTGCCGGTGGCGCACCGAAGCGCGTCTGGATCCGTGCACCGGATGACAGTGTGATATCCACCGGGCAGCGGTCGGCTATTTCCATCACCCGTGCGCGCTGCTCGTCGGTGATATCCCCCTCGAAACAAACCGTGCGGGAAAAAAGATCCGGCCTCGGCTGGACAATGTCCTTGACGTGCCCCACCGCGGTGCGGATGTGGGTGATGGGCAAACCCTTTTTCCGCGCATAAAGGCGGACGGTCATCGTGGTGCAGGCGGCAAGGCCTGCGCAGACCAGGTCATACGGCGTGGGGCCTGAGCCGAGCCCTCCCACACTCACCGGCTCATCGGCGAGAAAACGGATGCCGCCTGCGCGCATGGCCAACTGGAAGAGCCCTGCCCCTGTCTCTTCAGCCAGCACGTCGCCATCCTGGCCCAGGGCACGTGTTTCGGCCACCGGTTCGAGATAGCGCGAAGCCCAGGCGGTGAGCACCGTCGCTATATAGGTGGTCTGTGAGCGGTCCTTAAGATAATGATCCGCGCCATCAAGCGCGACGAAGCTCTTGGGATACCGGGCAGCGGCAAAGATTTCCTCACCCTGTGAAATAGCCACATGGGGGTCGTCCGGGGCGTGCATCACCAGCAAGGGGCACGCCAGTCCATTCACGGCCTTGTGGAAAGGTGCGTTGATGGAAGCCACGGCGCGTACCGAACCGATGGCGCCCGTCGCCGCGATCACGGCAGCACCACCGAGGCTATGGCCGACCAGCAGGGTGGGCGCCATGCCGGCTTTGGTCATCGCCTCGGCGGCGCAGATGACATCCTGCACGTCACCTTCCACACCGCCGGCGAAGGGCGCGCCTTCGCTGGCGCCAACACCGGCAAAGTCGAATCGCAACGTCCCGATTCCCGCACGGGCCAGGGCCCGGGTGATGTACACCCCCGCCAGGCTGTCCTTGCTGCAGGCGAAGCAGTGCGCGAAAACGGCCCAGCCACGCACGGGTTCGTCCGGGCGTTCAAGCTTTCCCGCCAGGCGCTCGCCTTTGAGGTTGGTAAAGGAAAAGTCCTGGTGGGACATCGTTGGCTCCTCGCCAGCAGGTTGAGCATTGTGGTATTTGAACGGGCCATCACGTCGCTTGGGGAGGAAGTAGGCACCACCCTCCTCACACGCACTACCCGTATGGTGCTCCTCATCGAGGCCGGCAGTGAATACCTGGCCACGCGGGAAATTATTCCCCACCTACCGGATTTCCTGCGGCAGCATCCCCAGCTTCGGGCGGATGTGCAAATGGAAGAGCCGTACACTCGTTATCCCACCGCCCATCCCATGGTGAAGCCATGAACGACATCCCCTATCGCAGCGCGCTCATCATCGGTGCCGGGCCGGGCATCAGCGGTTCCCTGACCCGGCTCCTGAGAACGGCCGGCATTCCGGTGGCGATCGCCGCCAGGCACATAGACAAACTGACGCCTCTGGTTGAAGAGACAGGTGCGATCGCACTGGCGGCTGATGCGTCAGACGCAAGCCAGGTTGAGAGGCTCTTTGCCGAAACGGATGCAAGGATCGGCGCTCCGGAACTGGTGATCTACAACGCCAGCGGCCGCGTTCGCGGTCCCATCGTGGAGCTGGATCCCACGGAGGTTGAGCAGGCTGTCGCCGTATCGGCACTCGGCGCCTTCTATGCGGTACAGCAGGCAGCCAAACGCATGCTGCCGGCCGGCAAAGGTGCGATTCTGCTGACGGGCGCTACCGCGGGCATCAAAGGCTTTGCCCTCTCTGCCCCTTTTGCCATGGGCAAGTTCGCGTTACGAGGCCTGGCACAGAGTGCTGCGCGCGAGTTGGCGCCGAAGGGGATCCATGTGGCGCATATCGTTATTGATGGCGTTGTGCGTGGCGAACGCGCCGACCCATCAGACAGCACGCTCGATCCGGATGCGATTGCACAGTCGTATATCGACTTGCTGCGCCAGCACCGTAGCGCATGGTCATGGGAGCTGGAGGTCCGGCCTTGGGTGGAGAAGTTCTAAGTTCGGGTGAATAGCTCAATGCGTCGGACAATCCACCACCTTGTCCACATCCATGCCAAGCCATACCCGCGAAACGGCAATATCCGCACTATCGCCTCCCTCGAGTACCACCGGCTGCATCACCTTCGCCATGTTCGTTCCGGCGACGCGAAAACATTTAAGCGGGATACCGATCCTTGCCCACGTATCGGGTGGAACCGAGGCAAGCGTCGGCGCAAGGTTAACCATGCCTTCGCAACCCAGGCCACAGTTCATGCCGATCCGAAGCGAGCTGCTGGATGGTTTCGCGCGTACCCAAAGGGCAAGCATCACATCGCCATTGACCTCGCGTTCCAGGTCCAGGGCCTTGCCAGACTCAAGCACGAACCGGGCATGGGCTTGTGTCCACCGCAAGCGACGTGCGTCCTCCTGTGCCTTGAAATCCACCGATGCGATGGAAACGGCGCCATCGTCCGAATGCGTCGGCGCGACACGGGCGGGCACCCGCTTACCGTTCGCACCGACGAGATAGTCCTGCATGCCGGCGACCGCCTTGCCCCGGTCGAAAAACAAGCCGGGCTGCACCAGCTGCCCCTTCACCCCAGAGTTCTCTGAGAGCACGCCCAGGTCATGCGCGGTGGCATAGGTAAGGCCGTAGCCAAAGGCAAAGAGAGGGTCGTACCCGGCCTGGCCAAGATTCAGCGGCGTCTGCGTTGCTGTCCGAGGCCATGAGTAAGCGAGCCGGCCCCGGAAGTCGTGCGCTATCTGGCCATGCGCGTCGCGGAGCAACACATCGGCCACGCCCTCACCTTCGCTGCCCGGCAACCACGCGGCGACAAAAGCATCGGACGCATTGAGCTCCCGGTTGACCCAGAGCGGACGTCCGCTCAGGAATACAGCGACCACGGGGATATGCCTGGCATGCAGGGCGCGAAGGAGTTCCAGGTCGTGGTCATCGCCCGGCCGGTAGGCCAGGTTGGGAATATCGCCCTGGAACTCGGCATAGGGCTCTTCACCGAAGACCACCACGGCAACGTCCGGTTTCTCCGAGAAGGTTCCGTCGGTCGACAGCACGGCCGTGCCACCGGCCTTGTCCACCTGCGCCTTGATGCCGGCCCATATCGACTGCGCACCGGGAAAATCGGCGTTGGTCAGGCCGACGCCCTGCCAGTTGAGCGTCCATCCTCCGCTCTGGCGGGAGATGCTGTCGGCCGCATCACCGGTAACGAGAATCCGGGACCGGGGATTGAGCGGCAGCAAGCCACCATTGTTCTTGAGCAGCACCAAAGATTCACGTACCGCCTGGCGTGCCAGGTCCCGGTGCGCCGGGCTTCCCACGATGCTTGAAGCCTGGCGCGCTGCCGGCTGCGCCGAAGGCAGGCCGGCATCGAGCAAGCCGCTTCGGACTTTCACGGTAAGAATGCGGCGAACGGCGTCGTCCAGGCGCTGCGTGGTGATCTGGCCTGCCTTGACTTCCCGGACGGTGTTTTCAACCAGCCCGCGCCAGCTGTCCGGCGCCATCAGCATGTCCACACCGGCATTGATCGCGGCCGCACAGTCGTCATTGCTGCAACCCGGGACCTGCCCGTGTCCGTTCCAGTCGCCGACGACAAAGCCGCCGAAGTCCATCCGGCCCTTGAGCACGTCGGTAAGCAAGGCTTTGTTGCCGTGCATCTTCACCCCGTTCCACGCCGAGAACGAGGCCATCACCGTTTGCACCCCCGCCGCCACTGCCGGCGGGTAGCCCGCGCCATGAATGGTGCGAAGGTCCGCCTCGCTGATGTCGGCGCTACCCTGGTCCTTGCCGTTGGTGGTGCCTCCGTCTCCAAGGAAATGCTTGGCGGTGGCCACGGCGTGCATAGTGTCGAGGAAGGCAGGTGTGCCTACCTTGCCCTGGAGGCCTTCGACCATGGCCTTCGAGTAGGCAGCCACGATCGATGGATCCTCGCTGTAACCCTCATAGCTGCGCCCCCAGCGGTCATCACGCACGACGGCAAGCGTCGGTGCAAAGGTCCAGCTGATGCCGGTGGCCCGCACCTCAGCGGCAGTCGCCGCGCCGATTTTTTCCATCAGCGCAGGATCACGCATGGCACCCAGGGCGGAATTCTGCGGAAACAGCGTGGCGCCCACTGCATTGTTGTGACCATGTACGGCGTCAATGCCGAAGAGCACCGGAATGCCCTGCCCGCCTGCGCTCTTGTCGGTTGAGGCACGCCAGAACGCATCGGCTGCCGCCTGCCACTGTGCAACGCCAGCCTTCGGCAGGCCGCCAGGCTTGGAGTTGCCGCCAGCCAGCACCGATCCCAGGTGGTAGCGACGCACGTCGTCGGGAGTGACTGAGTTGAGATCGGCCTGGACCATCTGACCGACCTTTTCTTCCACGCTCATGCGGTCCATCAACGCCTGCACGCGCGAAGCGATCTTTGCATCCTGCGGTAACGGCCATTGCACGGCGGGCCATTGTTCCGGGTGGACAGTGGTGTCGGCCGAACTAACCGGCTGACTGAGCAGGCCCGAAGCCACGATCACGCCGATGGCAAAAGCAAGTTTCATGAAGAAATCCCAGGTGAATTCTAAGGAAGCGGCGCGGTCGACTCGCGGATACACATTGAGTAGGGCGCGCGTATCAGTGCGCCGCGACCTTCGCGGATGCGCGCGAAGAGCTGCATGCACGCAATGCGTCCAAGGTCCTGGCACGGCTGGTGGATGGTCGTCAGCGGCGGCCAGATCTGGCGGGAAAGCGGGGTGTCATCAAACCCGCTGACAGACAGTTCACCCGGCACATCAATGCCTGCCTTGTTGGCCGCCCAGATGACGCCAGCTGCCATGTCGTCGTTGGCGGCAAAGATGGCGGTGGGCGGATCGGTAAGCTTGAAAAGCTTCACAGCCCCGGCGACGCCTGAGTCGAACAGGAAAGTGCCCCGCGCAAGAAGCGATGCATTGAACTTAAGCCCGGCAGCCTTCAGACCTAGCTTGTAGCCTTCCAGGCGCCAGTCTGCCGCACCGTGATCGGCTGGCCCCATGATGTGGCCAATGCGCCTGTGGCCGAGGGATGCAAGATAGGTCACCATTTCGCAGGAAGCCGCTACCTCGTCCATATCCGCACCCGCCCCTTTCCTGCTCCGGGGAGATACGCAGGCGTAAGGCACCTTGGCCCGGTCCAGCCGCTTGAGAAGAGGCAGGTGGTCGGCAATGGGCGGCGTAAGCACCAGGCCATCCAGGCGCCGTTCGGATATCAATGCCTCGACTCTTTCGACGAACTGCGCACTGGTAGAGTCCATCGGACGCATGACCATGCCGTAGTGGTTGGCATCACAGGCCTGCAGCACACCGTTCTGGACCTGCATGGTGTAGTTGGGCGATGCATTGTCATACAGCATGGCCACCAGGAACGACCGGTTGGCCGCCAGGCTTCGTGCCGAGGGATTGGGCCGATAGTCCAGATCCTTCACTGCCCGCAGAACCCGCTCTCGGGTGTCTTCCTGGACGTAAGCTTCCTTGTTGAGCACGCGGGACGCGGTCTTGGGTGAGACGCCAGCGAGCCTTGCCACATCCTCCAGACGGGGAGGCCTACGTTGTTCCGTCGCTGCTGTGCCCTTGCTCATTACCACCCTTTTACCTCAAGTACGGCTGCCGCTCGCATGCGAATTTGCCACTAGTCTAGGCGATGACCTTCCCGGCAGCACGGTCGATCGGCCAGCCAAAAGACGGCGCCCCCTTTCGAGGGCGCCGGCGCACCTTGGGAGGGGAACGCGAAACTAGAACCAGACGCCGAAGTTGACCCCGTACGTCCGGGGCGGAAGGTATTCCGATACGTACGTGAACGAGCCATCGGGCAGTGCGAAGCGGGCGGCATTGGTGCGCACTTTTCCATCCGTGACGTTCTGCACGAACACCCCGGCGTACCAGCGGTCCTTCGGTTCTGAATAGCGCAACGAGACATCTCCTCGCCCGTAGGCACGCTGCTCGTCGCCGGCGCCCAGGTTATACACGCTCAGCTCCTGCCGCGACTGATACTGCGCGCTCACCCGTGGCGTCAGGCGACCGCCATTGGACAGATGGAAGTCGTGCTCGTAGATGGCGGTAAGCGAGGCGCCGGGTGCATGCGGCAACGTGTTGCCCGTGATGTCGATGCAGTTGGAGATACCCGATTGCGGGGAGCAGGCCGGAAGGCCCTGGTAGTCATTGCTGCCCGCGTACTTGAGTGTGCCGAGCTTCTTCTTGGGAATGGCCGAGAACACCAGGTTCGCCCGGTCGTCCTGGGTCTGGAAGGCCAGTTCGGACTCAAGGCCCATGACCTTGGTCGATCCCTGTACGTTGGAAAAACCAAGCCCGCGGTTGCCGTTGGGGTAAGTAATGGGCGCCGAAAGCTGGAAATTCTTGAAGTTCTCGTAGTAAGCCGCGGTGTTCCAGGTCAGGTGGCCGTCCCAGAAGGCGAACTTGCTGCCCACTTCATAGTTGGTCAGGGTTTCTGCCTTGTACAGCGCGCCTGCATCCTGGGTACCGCCGGACTTATAGCCCGTCGATACACTGGCATAGACCAGGCCGTGCTCGCTCACATCGGCATCAAGCCGGGTGAGCCAGGTCACCTTGTGGTTGGAGTATTTCGCATCGTTTACCGTGGACACCGCGAAACCGTTCGCGGCACTGGGTTCGACATCCGGCGAAATCGGCGACTGCGGCACGGTCGGGTCATAGTTCCACCCCCAGCCACGGCCACCGTCGTTACGCTTTTCATCGTCCGACCAGCGCAGGCCACCGGTCAGGCGCAGGCCGTCGGTGATGTGCCAGGTCGCCTGGCCGAAGACAGCCTTGGATTGCACCGTCTCTTCCGGCTGAAGGAAAGCGCCCTGCCAGTTCACGGTGCCCTGCTGGGTGCCGTTGAGAATGGGAATGTCAAAACGGATGTTGTTGTCTTCGGCGGAGTAATACAGGCCGAGGATCCAGTCCAGGGTTTGCTCACCAGTGGATTTCAGGTCGATCTCGTGGCTGTAGTTCTCGTAGTTGGAATAGTTCGTGCGGTCCTCCTGGAAGACACCGCCGGTGGTAAAGCTCGTGGGCAACACCGCACCGTTGTCCTGGTCGAAGTCACTCTTGCCCGAATACCGGTTGTAGCCGGCGATGTAGCTCAGCTGCATCGAGTCGGTGAGGGTCCAGTCCATGCGGCTGCGGACGGTGGATGAATCACGCTTTTCGTAAGGCGCCGTGTCCATCAACGCGGACCAGAAATCCTGACCGTCGCGGGGGTGCTGCATCAGGCTCATGTTGGGCGTGCCACGGTCCTTGAAGTACTCGTAGGACACATTCCACTGGAACGCATCGGACGGCTGCCAGAGCGCGCTGATGCGCGCGGCAGACTGATCCTGCGCGTTGTATTTATCGCCACCAGTGATGTAGTTGTGCGTGTTGATGGGCTGGAAGGCTGCAGGGTTGCCACCACCGGCGAGGTAGGTCGCCTGTTGCTGGGCCACCGAGGGCAGCTGCGAGGACGGGTTCTGGTAGTCAACGTAGCCGTCGTGCTCCTGGTGGGCTACGGCTACGCGGAACGCCAAAGTGTCGCTCACAGGCAGATTCACCGCCGCGCGCGTTCCAAGCATGCTGTAGTTGCCCGCCTCGATCGACGCGTTGCCGTAGAAACTGCCGAGCTCGGGTTTTGCCGTCTGGAAGCTCACCACACCCGCGGTTGAATTACGCCCCCAGAGAGTACCCTGCGGTCCGCGCAGCACTTCAACGCCGTCCATGTCCAGCAGCAAGCCCGCAGCCGCCTCGGGCCGCGGCGAGTACACGCCGTCGACGAACGTCGCCACTTCAGGGTCGGCGTACTCGGTCTTGGCACTGTCGTTGCCAATGCCACGCATGGTCAAGGTAATGACACCATGATCGCCCTGCGTGGTGGCCTGGAAACCGGGTACCAGTTTGGTCAGGTCCTGCACCGTCATCACCCGCTCTTTGTCGAGCGCATCAGGCGTGATGGCGGTCACGGCCACCGGTGTCTTCTGCAGCGGCGTCTCGCGTTTGGTGGCGCTCACCTGGACGGCGTCAAGTTGCTTGATGTCTTTCTTCGAGGCGCCCGTGTCAGTGGCAGCGTCCTGGGCAGCCGCCTGCATTGCTGATGTGGCGAGTACCGCAGCGACCGCCATGTACAAAGCCGAATAACGCAATTTCATAGATTGTTTCCCCTCCGCCCACGAAATATGCCCCGTCGCCAGCAACCCCCTGCCGGCCCTATGGCATGCTAGGACAGCGCTGTCAGAAAATGGCATGACAGCGCTGTCATGGGACGATGCTAGTCGCGTTTCCTACAAGAAGCTTGTCGCATTGCAACAAATATCCGGGGTACTGATCCATGGCATACATCAAGCACATCCTCGTGGTCGGCGGCGGCACCGCGGGTTGGCTTACCGCGTGCTACCTGGCGCGAACCCTCAATTCAACCGATGCGCGGGCGGTGCAAGTCACCCTGGTTGAGTCCCCGTCCATCGGCATCCTCGGCGTGGGTGAGGCAACCTTTCCATCGATCCGCAGCATGCTTTCCGCCATTGGCATGGACGAGCGCACGTTCCTTGTCGGAGCCGACGCTACCTACAAGCAAGGCATCCGCTTTGAACACTGGGTCAGGCCACCCGGCGCACCGGGACCTGGACACTACTTTCATCCCTTCAGCGCGCCCAGTACCGGGGCCTCCCGCATCGAATTGCTGCCTTACTGGCTGCTCGGCCACGCACCAACCGGCCAGTCATTTGCCTCGGCTGTCACGATGCAAGACTACGTGGCGGGCCATGACCGGGCGCCCAAGCATGAACGCGACCCGGACTGGCAAGGTCCTCTGAACCACGCCTTCCACTTTGACGCTGTCAGGTTCGCCGCCGTCCTTGCCGCGCATGGAAAAAAACTCGGTGTCCGTCAGCTTGAAGCGACGGTCAGTGGCGTGCGGCTTGCTGAAAACGGCGACATTGCCGCCGTGCTTACGCCAGAAGCGGGAGCACTCTCGGCGGACCTTTATATCGACTGCACAGGGCAAAAGGGCGTTCTCGTTGGAGGGGCCCTCGGCTCGGCATTCCTGGACCGCTCAGACGTCCTGTTTGTCGACCGCGCGGTTGCGCTACAGGTGCCCTACCCCGCGCCTGACGCGCCCATCCGTCCGTACACCGTCTCCCATGCTGCGCAGGCCGGATGGATCTGGGATATCGGCCTGCAGCAGCGGAGGGGCACCGGCTACGTGTACTCATCTGCGCACACCAGCGATGACCAGGCCGAGGCCGTCCTGCGCACCTATCTTGGCGTACACGGCCAGGAACATTCAGCAAGGCTGCTGAAGTTCAAGAGTGGTTACCGTCCACGGCCCTGGGTCAGGAATTGTGTCGCCATCGGGCTTGCCGGCGGCTTCCTGGAACCGCTTGAGTCAACCGGCATTGCCCTGATTGAGCTTTCCGCCTACCTCGTTGCCCACCTGCTGCCCGGCGACCCGGACGACATGGTACGCACCGCACACGTCTTCAACCATGCGCTCAGCGAACGCTATGAACGCATCATCGATTTTCTCAAGATGCACTACTGCCTCTCCCAACGGGAAGACTCTGCATTCTGGCAAGACAACCGCAACCCTGAGACCATCCCGGAGACACTCCGAAACAAACTCGCCAGCTGGCGGCATCGTCCCCCTCACCGGCTAGACTTTGTCGCCGACCATGAGATGTTCCTGCCGGCAAGCTGGCAGTACATCCTCTACGGCATGGAATACAGGACAACCATCGACGCTTCACTCTATTTGCGTATGGAAGACGCCAGGCGCGAGTTTGCCAATATCGCCTCCGCCGCAGTACTCGCTTCGCGTGACTTGCCCGGGCACCGTGCACTGGTCGAGCGTATGGCTAAGATCCCTTCATCGCTGCGTGGCTTCGTTTGAACTGATCACGCACGGCCTTGACCGACGAAGCGCTTACTTCGCAGGCCTTGGCGATAGGTTCCCAACCAGCGACGGCGTCCTGCACCTCTTCGATGATTTGCGTCGCCGAGGTTACTTCCAGGCCATAAGCTTCGGCCAGTCGGAGCAAATCCGTATGCGCAGGCTCGGCAGCGGCGCTTCCGGCGTAGGTCATCGTATGGTAGCCATTCTGGCCGCCCGTTAAGGTCAAATCGTAGGCCGGTGTTGGCCGCCATTCCCCATTTTGATCCAGGATAAAGGCAAAGTTCTTGACGTGATCGTCGCGGACGCCCATGACGGCATTGAACACCGCCCGGCGATAGCCCTGGGCGAGGTGGTCGGCATGCATGGCGAGCCTTCTCATCACCTGCGCAACCATCGCGTAATCGAAATCAATGGCATCCCTGTGTGACTGATGGGTCAAGCCGCCCAGGGTGTGGCAAAGCACTCGGCTGCCTGGCGGGCGATCATAGCGACGGGTAGCAAACCCTATCCTCTTACCAACCATCATGAGCTTGGTATCCTCGACCTCGATGCTCGCCATCCGGGCCAGATCCATGTACATCTGCTCAAGATTGGGGGCGTCACGCGTTTCGTCTACGCCGGCGAACTTGATCAGCCAGGCGTCCCAACCAGGCACGGTTTTTCCCTGACTTACGCGCGCGCTTGCGCCTGTCGAGTCGAGGTCCACCATCAGCTTGGGACGTGCGCCCTGGTGCGAACTTCCCGCCATCAACAGTTCCATGGAGACCTCGTCCAGATGTCCCTCAATCGCCTCGTCAATCTGCTGACCCAGATCTGCAAGGGAGAGGGTTACGGATTGGCTATCACCCATGAGGGCATGGCCAAGGGCGAATAGGCGCGTGCCCCCTGCAGGGCTTCCGGAGTCCACTCGAATAGCGCTTTCCCGGTGGCAACGGTGTAAGCCAGCCGACCTATGTGGACCGGTAATGGGCCATCATCCGCAAAAACATCCAGCCGATGAATCGGATGGGCTAGCCACGCGCGCCAATCAGTCAAGGCTTCACACGCGCACGAATTGCCGTGCCCGCGCTCCGTTGCCCCAATGCCTCAAAACGATCGAAGGCTTCCATGCTCGGGAAATGAGGTTGCTCCAAAACCTTTAGAACATCCACTCCGTGTTCAAGCGCCGAAAGCACCCGCAAAAAGTTGTCTGATGAAATCGAGCGGCCATTCTCCATTGCATGGATAGTCTGCACCGACACGCCAGCGCGTGATGCCAACTCCGACTGTCGCCATCCAAAAGCGACCCGTTGCCGACGGACTCGTGCGCCCACCTCCTCTGCCAAATCCTCCGTGGCAACCCGGCGAGGAGTCTGAAAAATGGGCGGATCACTTATATTTTTCATACACTTAGCATACATCCATCCATAAACTATGTAAAGACA